>PFXI01000018.1 GCA_002791575.1 Zetaproteobacteria bacterium CG_4_9_14_3_um_filter_54_145
GAAATAACGGCGATTGCATAAGACTAAACCATTTTGTGAACAATATTAATCGGTCGCCTGAAAGGTTTATGAATTATTCAGGTTATCATGATGAAGTTGCAATCTGATGCCGAAACAGTATGCAGTCAGGCTCCCGGGTTCGGTCGCTGTCCAGAGAGCCGACTCAAAGAGAGCCGGACTGGTTTTATTGGCAGCCAACAGGTGATCCGCATATTGAAGATGATTGTGGGTTATTCGCCGCAGCATGGCTCTATGTGCTATGCTGGACAGGATACGGGAGGCTACCGGGCGCTTCAGTATGGACGCGACTCGTTAGAACTGGCACCAAATTTGCAACAGGATGCAGTTATGGATGTTGAATACGCAACATATCCTCCGCCAGACGGATATTCTCAGGAGCAGCTGATATCCAGTGAGCAGATGCATCGCATCTACAGTCAAACAAAAACAGCGGTACTCGGCCACGGTGTTGCAGCCGTACTATTAAGTGTGATCCTTTGGGATATCAGCGAGCACAAGGTTATACTGGGTTGGTTGTTTTTTATTGTTTGCGTACTTGTCGCAAGATATGCGCTTTATGCCGTGAATAAAGCAGACAAGTCTGCAGACAGGCGTGCGGATTTCTGGATCCGGATCTATACGGTTTTTGCCTTTCTGTCCGGTGCCGCGTGGGGGGCCACCGGGATCATATTCTTCACCCCGGACTCGACGCTTTATCATGTCCTTATCAGCATGTGGATATTGGGGGTTAGTGCTGGTGGTGTGATCGGATACTCGGTGAACCTGAGAGTGGCTACGGCTTTCTTTTTACCTTGCGTATTGCCGGCTTCCGCTTACATGTTTTACATAGGGGATAGCCTACATGTGCTGGTTGGGCTTGGGCTGCTTGTATATGCCATCATTGCAATCATTACGCTGCTCCCTATTCACAGATCAATCATGTTGGCCATTAGAACCAATCTGGAGCTTCATCAGGAGTTGACCAAACGCAAGCAAATTGAAATTCAGTTGAGCGAAAGTGAGGGGCAGTTTAAAGCGCTGTTTGATCACTCTCCAGACCCCTGCTGGATTATTGATGAACATAATCTGTTCAGGCTATGCAATATAGCGGCGGCAAAAACGCTTGGTTACAGTGATATAGAAGAGCTTGCATCAGTTCACCCTTCCGAGCTTTCACCAGAGTTTCAGCCCGATGGTCGCGAATCATACGAGAAGGCCAATGAGATGATGGCTATTGCACAGCGCCAAGGTGTTCATCGTTTTGAGTGGAGCCATTGCCGCAAAAATGGTGACTGTTTTCCGGTCGAAGTGACGTTATCCCGTTTAGAATCATCTGATAACAAATACCTCTATTGTGTCTGGCGTGATATCACTGAGCGCAAGAAGGCAGAAGAGTCACTGCGCAAGCTTTCCCAGGCCGTTGAACAGGCTGGTGAATCCATATTGATAACAGACAAACATGGAACAATTGAATATGTGAATCCTTCGTTCACAAGAATGACAGGTTATACCCCGGAAGAGGTGATGGGCAAAAATCCCCGCGTGCTGAAGTCCGGCAATCAGACGTCTGAATATTACCAGAACCTTTGGCAAACCATTACCAGTGGCAAGGTTTGGAGCGGGACTATTTCCGACCGCAGGAAAGATGGCAGCCAGTATCCTGCGATCATGTCCATCTCGCCCATATTGGACGGCAACAATCAAATTTCCCATTATGTTGGCATTCAGCAGGATATGACCGATCACCAGTTACTTGAGGAGAAATTCCATCAGGCACAAAAGATGGAAGCAATTGGTACATTGGTTGGTGGTATTGCACACGATTTTAATAATATTCTGGCGGGCATCACCGGTAATCTCTATCTGGCCAAAAAACGAAGCAAGGAAAACCCCGGGGTGCAGAAACAACTCACTGCTGTTGAAGAGCTATCCTTTCGAGCAGCCGGCCTTATCGATCAACTACTCACTTTTGCCAGAAAGGATCGAGTGGTGATGCAACATTTTTCCTTAACGCCTTTCATCAAGGAAACCCTCAAACTTCTGCGTGCTTCAACGCCGGAAAACATAGCCATCAGCCACGATATCTGCACAGACGCATTGACTATCAAGGGCGATGCCACGCAGCTACATCAGGTCTTGATGAACCTGGTCAATAATGCACGGGATGCAGTAGAAGATGTGCTTGAGCCCGCCATTGCTATCAAGCTTGAGGCATTTGTTACGGATGATCAGTTCATTAAACATCACCCCTATTTCCAGCCGGGAAGATATGCCCATTTAAGCGTGACGGATAATGGTGTCGGTGTTCCCGATGGGAGCGTTGAACGTATATTTGAGCCATTTTTCACCACCAAGGAACAGGGCAAGGGTACCGGTCTTGGTTTGGCCATGGCCTTTGGCGCAATCAAAACGCACGATGGATTTATTGAAGTAGATAGTGCGAAAGGGGAGGGGTCAACATTCCACGTTTATCTTCCCCTTGTCGAGGAAGAAATGGCGCCGGTTTCACCGGATCAGGAGCAGGAGGCTCTGCATGGCAATGGTGAGTGTATCCTGCTGGTTGATGATGAAGCGGACATCCTTATGGTTGGCGTAGAAATATTGGAAACCTTGGGTTATCAGGTGTTAAGTGCCCCGGATGGTGTGGCGGCTGTTGATCTGTTTCTGGCCAATCAGGATAAGATTTCACTTGTCATTACCGATATTGTGATGCCGAACCTGGGCGGCATCAAAGCGATTGAGCGTATAAGAGAAGTCAGACCAGACGTGAAGGTCATATTTACTACCGGTTATGATAAGAGGCAGGCATTGCCCGATGCAGTGGCTTTAGGAACGGTGGAGCTGCTTACGAAACCCTATAATATTAAAGAGCTTAGCAGGTGTATTGCTAATCAACTGGCATCATAACTGCATGTTCTGAGTGGTTGGAGCCCACGGCACTTCGCCTGCAGGGGCATGATTCGCGACCGTAAATGATGCGGTGGCGTGTCAGCATGTGACCTGAGATCGACCAGCGCGCTTAGCGCCAGACGCCGTCGGGCGAATGAAAGCTGTCGAGGGTCTTGATGTAGTTGGAGCGCTCAAACGCTGCCGGATCGATGGCTTTGGCGTGGCTGACGCTGCCCTTGAGCTGGCTGATCGATGTATACTCATGCTCCTGCATCCATAGCTCGATCCCTTTGAGCACCTCACCCAGATATTCAGGGCCGTGATGCAACAGGGCTGAGCACATATGCGTCACATCGGCGCCGGCCAGCAGCAGTTTGATGGCATCGTCAGCGGTATGAATGCCGCTGGTGGCGGCAAGCGTGATATCCACGCGACCGGCCAATATGGCGATCCAGCGCATGGAGAGTCGCGACTCCACGGAGGATGAGAGCTTCAGACTCGGAACCACCGCCAGTGTCTCCAGATCAATGTCGGGCAGGTAGTAGCGGTTAAACAGCGATACGCCGTCCACACCTGCCGCTGCCAGTTGCTGCACAAAGTTGCCGACCGAGCTGAACTGGGAGGAGAGCTTCATGATCACCGGAATGCGAACCTCTCTATTGACCGCGGTAAGCACCTCTATATAGCGCTTCTCCACATCAACTGATGTCTGGCTCAGATCATTCGGCATGTAGTAGACATTAAGCTCCAGCGCATCGGCACCGGCCTGCTCCAGCTCTCTGGCATGGGCGACCCAGCCACCGGGAGTGGTGCCGTTCAGGCTGGCAATCACCGGTATCTCCAGCGACTGCTTCAAACCCTCCAGCTGCTCCAGATATGCTTCCAGATGGGTTTTATAAGCGGCATCGGCAGGCAGGTAGCTGCTGGCCTCGCCATGGCCGATTTCCTGATGATGCATCAGGTGATCCAGCCGCTCTTCATCCTCGCTGACCTCCTCTTCAAACAGCGAGTTCATGACAATGGCTGCGGCACCGGCATCTTCGAGTCGCTTGGCCAAATCAAGGTTACGCGCCAGCGGTGAGGCGGAAGGCACCAGCGGGTTTTTCAGTTTCATGCCCAGGTAGTCGGTCGACAGATCAATCATGATGCGTCCTCATCTTTATCATAGGAGAGTGATGCCAGCTGTTCGTAGTGATGGAATCGCTCCAGTACTCCGGCCTGCGCCCGTTGCATCAGTGCTTCGGCGGCCTCCGGATGGGTGGACCAGAGCATGGCGAAGCGTGCCTCGGTTTTGGCGAAATCCCGGTAGGGGATGGTCGGTTTTTTCGAATCCAGTTGCAGCGGATTTTTACCCTCGGCAATGCGGCGCGGATCAAAGCGCAGCAGGTTCATATGGCCGCTGTTGACCACCAGCTCCTGCTGCCGGATGTTATGCGAGAGATCCACACCATGGGCAATGCAGGGGCTGTAGGCGATAATCAGTGACGGACCGTCATAGCTCTCTGCCTCAATGAAGGTTTTCAGTGTCTGCATATCCCTGGCACCGTAGGCGACATGCCCGACATAGACATGCTCGTATGCCATGGCGATCATCGACAAATCCTTTTTGGCTACCGCCTTGCCACCGGCGGCAAACTTGGCCACCGCACCAAGCGGTGTGGATTTGGACATCTGGCCGCCGGTGTTGGAGTAGACCTCGGTATCGAGTACGAGGATATTTACATTGCGGCCACTGGCCAAGACATGATCCAGGCCGCCGAAGCCGATATCATATGCCCAGCCGTCACCGCCGATAATCCACACACTCTTTTTGACCAGATAATCGGCCACCGATTCAAGATCGCGGGCCATCTCACTGTCAATTGCAGTCAGCTGCTCTTTCAGTTGCCCGATACGCTTTCGCTGCTCGTGTATGCCCGGCTCATGCGACTGATCGGCGGCCATGATGGTCGCAATCAGCCCGGCATCGAGTTGCAATTCGGCTGCCTGCAGCAGCTGTTCGGCATAATCGCGATGGGCATCGATGGCCAGCCGGAAACCGAGGCCGAACTCGGCATTATCCTCGAACAGCGAATTGGACCAGGCCGGCCCGCGCCCCTCGCTATTGGTGGTATAGGGGGTGGTCGGCAAATTGCCGCCATAGATCGAGGAGCAGCCGGTAGCATTGGCAATGACCATGCGATCACCGAAGAGCTGGGTGGCCAGCTTGATGTATGGCGTTTCGCCGCAGCCGACACAGGCACCGGAAAATTCAAACAGCGGCTGCGCCAGCATGGCTCCCTTCATACCGTTCCAGCGGATCTGTTCGCGGTTGTATTCGGGCAGTGTCAGGAAGAAAGCCCAGTTTTCGCTCTCCTGCTCCCGCAGCGGCGGCTGCGGCGCCATGTTCAGTGCCTTGTGGCTGGCATTGCTCTTGTCCCTGACCGGGCAGATCTCCACGCATAGGCCGCAACCGGTACAGTCTTCGGGGGCCACCTGATAACTGATCTGCATGCCGTCGTCGAACTCGCGACCGATGACCGGTACATGCTTGAAACTCGCCGGTGCACCGGCTGCATCTTCAGGCGTAAATACCTTGGCGCGGATGGCCGCATGCGGACAGACAAACGGGCATTTGCCGCAGTGGATACAGATCTCCTCATCCCAGACAGGAATCTCCAGTGCCAGATTGCGTTTCTCGAATGCCGCCGTACCCAGTGGCCAGGTACCATCGGCCGGCATACGGCTTACCGGAATGGCATTGCCCCGCCCGGCAATGATCTCGCCGGTGATCTGCCTGACAAAAGCGGGTGCGTTGGCCGCAACAGGTAGCGGCATCTGCGAGCTGCTACTGGCCAATTCCGGCACCTCAACTTTGTGCAGGCAGGCCAGAGCGGCATCAATGGCGGCAAAGTTGCGCTCGATGATCTTCGCCCCTTTGCGCCCATAGGTCTTCTCGACAGCCTGTTTGATCCTGATGATCGCCTCATCCTTTGCCAGTACGCCGGAGATGGCGAAAAAGCAGGTCTGCATCACGGTATTGATGCGTCGTCCCATGCCGGATTCTGTCGCTACCTTGTAGGCATCAATGACGTAGAACTGCAGTTTTTTATCGATCATCTGTTGCTGCATGGTTTTTGTCAGCTCATGCCAGACCACATCGGCCGGGTGGTGCGAGTTGAGCAGGAATACCGCGCCCTCTGCGGCATGGGCCAGCATATCGTAGCGCTCCAGAAACAGCGGCTGATGGCAGGCGACAAAATCAGCCTCGTCATGGCCGATCAGATAGCTCGAGTGGATGGGCTTTGGCCCGAAACGCAGGTGCGATATGGTGACCGCACCCGCCTTCTTCGAGTCATAGACAAAATAGCCCTGAGCATAGCGATCATTATCTTCACCGATGATCTTGATGCTGTTCTTGTTGGCCGAGACCGTACCGTCCGAGCCTAGACCATAGAACATGCAGCGGGTGACACCGGTATTGGCGTCGACGTGGATCTCATCCCAGGCAAGGCTGCTCATGGTGAGGTCATCATGAATACCGATGGTGAAATGGTTTTTCGGAGCTTTCCCGGCAAGCTCGTCGAATACCGCCTTGATCATGCCCGGTGTGAACTCCTTGGAGGAGAGGCCGTAGCGGCCGCCGGTGATGCGCGGCATGGCGGCAAATCGATCGCCACCACTGCCGCTATACTCGGCCAGAGCAGTCACGACATCCTTGTACAGCGGTTCGCCACCGGCTCCCGGCTCCTTGGTGCGATCGAGTACGGCGATCTTTTTCACCGTAGCCGGAATGGCAGCGATCAGGTGTGCGGACGAGAACGGGCGATAGAGGCGCACCTTGAGCAGGCCGACCTTTTCGCCGCGAGCCAGCAGGTGATCCACAGTTTCGTGTGCAGCTTCAGCCCCCGAGCCCATGATGACGATGATGCGCTCGGCATCTTCAGCACCGTGATATTCGAATAACCGGTACTGCCTGCCGGTCAGCTCGGCATAGGCATCGAAACAGGCCTGCACGATATCCGGCATGGCATCGTAATAGGGGTTGACCGATTCGCGCCCCTGAAAATAGACATCGGGATTCTGGCTGCTGCCGCGCAGTACCGGTGCATCCGGTGTTAATCCCCGCTTGCGATGAGCCCGTATCAGCGCTGCAGGCAGCATGCTGCGCAAAATATCATCATCCGGCACCTCGACCTGGTTCACCTCATGCGAGGTGCGGAAGCCGTCGAAAAAGTGCAGCAGTGGAATCCTGCCCCTCAGGGTTGCCGCCTGAGCAATCAGCGCAAAATCCATCACCTCCTGTACCGAGTTGGAGCTGAGCATGGCAAAGCCGGTCTGGCGTACGGCCATGACATCGGAATGGTCGCCGAAGATGGAGAGCGCCTGCGCCGCGATGGAGCGGGCTGCGACATGAAATACCGCACTGGTCAGCTCACCGGCGATTTTGTACATATTGGGAATCATCAGCAGCAGTCCCTGCGATGATGTGAATGTGGTGGTTAGCGCGCCGCTCTGCAAAGAGCCGTGTACGGTGCCGGCGGCACCCGCCTCGCTCTGCATTTCAACCACTTCCGGTATGGCACCCCAGAGATTCTTGCGCCCCTGATTCGACCAGGTATCGCTCATCTCTCCCATGGCCGATGAGGGGGTGATCGGATAGATGGCTATGACCTCATTGGTGCGGTGCGCAATATATGCTGCCGCCTCATTGCCCTCGATGGTTAACTTATGCTGCCCGGCCATGCCCGCCTCCTGCTACAAAACGAAACCTAGTTTAAACCTAAATGCGGAGTTTTGCATGCCTGAGGATCATCACTGCACGCCTGAACCTCATCCGGGCGAGTTTATATCGGTTTGATGGGCAGGGTAGCTGAAATAGTTGCGAATTGCTGCGGGGATGGAGGCGGCACTTTCGCTGTTACACTGATCTTCAGGCAGATAGATCACCAGCTTCAGCGGTGTTGCCAGCGGGAAATCCTGCACGGTGTCGATGATGTATTTTTCGGCGTCGTTATCCAGATCCTTCTCGATAAATGGAGCCGGATCGAGTGAGTTAAACAGTCACCTGATCTCGTTCAGGCGCACTTCAACCAGATAGTGGCCATCCTCGCAGCTGTAGTGAGCTGCCAGTCGACGCACGCTGGAGAAGAGATGCATGGCTCAGAACGAACTGTTCGGCTGCGTGAGGAATTCCACTTCAGCCGCTGTCGATGTCCTGCCCAGAATGGCATTGCGGTGGGGATAGCGGCCGAAGCGGTCGATGATGATCTTGTGCTTGATCTCGAACTCCAGGTTGAACTCCACACCCGGCTGATCGAACAGTTTGATCGCCTGAGCATGGATAGCCATCGATTCGCTGTGCATATAGGGCATATAGAAGAAGGCTTTTTCCGGTGCATCAACCGCATGATCGGCGCCGATACGTATCGCCTCCTGTGCCAGCACCAGCGCCATGCCGTCACAGGCGAAAGCCCGGGGTTTGTCCCGGTAAATATTGCGTGAGAATTGATCGAGTACAATAATTTCAGCCAGACGTCCTGCCGGCTCCTCGCGCCAGTGATAGAGCTTGGCGGCGCTCGCATCGGCATGTAGTTCGCCAAAGCGCTGCCGAATTTCATGGTCCAGTGCGGGATCGGCTACCCACCACTGGCGCGGTTCCAGCTCGGCGAACCAGAACTGCAGCACTTCAAACATGATGATTTTGAAAAAAGTCATCAACGCGCCCATGTACGGGCGCGCAAATCAATCGCTTGCTTTGCAAGTGCTTGATTTGTAAGGAAAGTAAAAATCGCACTTTTTGCTTTCCGATGAGTAAAAAGGCCATGGATGGACTTTTTACGACTTTATCAAACATGCCGCTCAAGCAAACTCCGGCAGCAACTCCGCTGCAAATACCGGTCCGTCCACACAGACGCGGCGGTACTTCTCCTGACCATCTTCAATCGTTTTCACCACGCAGCCGGCACAACCACCCAGTGCACAGGCCATGTGCTCTTCCAGACTCAGAAAGGTCGGCAGCCCCATGTCACGGCCCAGCCTTGCCACCGCATGCAGCATCGGGTGCGGGCCACAGGAGAGCAGCACGCAGCGGGCGCGTTCGTCCGGACGCAGGGCACTGAGATAATCGCGTGCCAGATTCGGCACATGGCCTGCATAGCAGCCGTAAAGGCCGGCATTGGAGGCAAGCCGCGATGGAATGTCCCGCTCTTCCAGTGACCGTATGGCGAGGATGGCATTGCCATTGATGCCGGGCAGCAACGTGGTCGACGGTTTCAGTGCAAACGGAAATTCAACTTCGGAGCCGGCAAATACGATGCAGTCGGCCTTGCCCTGCAGCTGGTCGGCAGCAAAAATCATCGGTGGAATACCGACACCGCCGCCAATCAGCACATATCGCTTTGCGTTGTCGGAGAGGTCGAACGGCACGCCGATCGGTCCCAGCATCGGTATGAGATCGCCCGTTTTACGCTCCGAGAGCAGCCGTGTGCCATCGCCGATGGCTTTGTAAAGCAGATCAATAGTACCGCGTTCAGGATCGGTGAGCATGATCGATATAGGGCGGCGCAGGGCCCGTTCATTGGATACGCGCAGATGCACAAACTGACCCGGTCGGGCTCGCGCAGCTGTTTTCGGCGCGTGCAGGCGCAGCACATACTGATCACCCGGATGGGTCACATGAGCCAGTACCCGTGCCTGCTCTTCAAACAGGGTATTGTCGTATTCATTAGCCACAGACAACCCCTTCAGCGAAGACAATGCGTCCGGCTTTGACGGTGTGGCTGACCTGGCCGGTCATCTGTTTGCCGTGCCAGGGCGTGTTTTTACCTTTGGATACCATCGCTTCACGATCCACGATCCATGTTGCATCGGGATCGAAGATGGTGATATCGGCTTCGGCACCGGTCGAGAGCGTGCCGGAAGCAAGGCCCAGCAGACGGGCCGGATTACAGGTCATTTTGGCTATCAGATCGGACATGGTTAATGCGCCGCTACGTACCAGCTCGAGCGATACCGGCAACATGGTTTCCAGCCCCACGATGCCGAACGCGGCACACGACAGGCCACAGCGTTTGTCGTCATCATGATGCGGGGCGTGATCGGTGGCGATCACTTCAATGGTGCCATCGCTCAGGCCTTCGATCACGGCCAGACGATCCGCCTCTGTTCTCAGCGGCGGACTCATTTTGGCATCCACATTATAACCCAGTACCTCTTCTTCGGTCAGGGCAAAGTGGTGGGGGGCCGCTTCCGTAGTTACTTTTAGTCCCTGTTTGCGCGCCTGTCGTACCAGCTCCACGGCGCCTGCCGTGGAGATATGCGCCACGTGGTAGCGGGCATCGGCGAGCTTGGTCAGCATGATGTCGCGGGCAATCATCGAATCTTCACCGACTGCCGGCATGCCTGAGACACCCAGCTGGGTGGAGATCCACCCCTCATTGACGGCGCCGCCCTTGGTCAGTGTCTGTTCTTCAGCATGCTGGATAACTAAAAAACCGAAGCTGGCGGAATATTCGAGAGCCTTGCGCATGACGCCGGCATGCCAGATCGGCAGGCCATCATCGGAAAAGGCCACGCAACCGGCGCGGGAGAGCTCGCGCATCTCGGTCAGCTCCTTGCCGTCGAGATTTTTTGTCACCGCACCAATCGGATGCACATTGCACAGGTTTACCTGTCTGGCGCGTGCCACAATCTGCAGCGCAATGCCTGCATGATCGATATGCGGCCCTGTATTGGGCATGCAGCACATGCTGGTGACGCCACCGGCGACAGCTGCACGGGAGCCCGATTCAATGTCTTCCTTCCACTCCTGACCGGGCTCGCGCAAATGCACGTGCATATCGATCAGGCCGGGGCAGACCACCTTGCCGGTCGCATCAATCACCTGATCCGGTTTACCCTCATAGCTACCGATGCCGGCAACCCTGCCATCACTGATCCACAGATCCGCGACGGAATCTATGCTGTTGGCCGGATCAATGATATGGCCGTTTTTTATCAGCAGTGTGCCGCTCATATCAGTGACCCCTGTGCCTTGTCATCGGACAGCGGCAAGCCACTGTCCGTACTCTTCTCTTCTTGCATGCCGCCGCACAGGGCGGTGAGTACGGCCATGCGTACGGCAACACCATGCTCCACCTGATTGAGGATATGACTCTTTACCGAATCAGCTACATCGGTGGCGATTTCCATGCCGCGATTCATCGGGCCCGGATGCATGACGATGCAGTCGGGGCCTGCTGCGCGCAAACGCTTTGCATTCAGACCGTAAGCCTCGTGATATTCACGGATAGACGGAAAGGCACAGCTGTCGGTCAGCCGCTCGCTCTGGATACGTAGCATGTAGACGGCATCGGAACCCGGGAGGGCGGCATCAAAATCGTGATACACCTTGCAGCCATAACGCTCAATTTGCGCTGGCAGCAACGTTTTCGGGGCCACCACGCGCATCGTATAGCCCAGCTTCTGCGCCGCCAGCAGGTGCGAACGGGCCACGCGCGAGTGGGCGATATCACCAACGATGGTAATGATTTTCCCCTCCGGCGAGCCCCATGCCTGTTTCAGCGTCAGCAGGTCGGTGAGAATCTGGGTCGGATGCTCATGTGCACCATCGCCGGCATTGACCAGTGCGGTATTGGGCAGGTGTTCGGCCAGGAACTCACAGGTGCCGGCCAGTGAGTGACGGATGACCAGTACATGCGGCTGCATCGCCGCCAGTGTCTGGCCGGTATCGAGCAGTGTCTCCCCTTTTGTCGTTGCGCTGGTTGAGGCAGAGATGTTGATAACGTCGGCAGAGAGTCTTTTGCCGGCCAGTTCAAAACTGGTGCGGGTGCGCGTAGAGTTTTCAAAGAAGAGGTTGATGATGGTTTTACCGCGTAGTGTCGGTGCTTTTTTGATGGCGCGGCGGTTGACCTCGATAAAGGATTCACCCATGTTGACCAGATACTCGATCTGTTCACGCGAAAGGCCGGCGATGCCGAACAGGTGTTTGATGGCTTTCATGGCTGCTCCTTAGTGCCGGCTGGCTCACGTTGTTCGATATACCATGGCCCTTGCGTGACCAGTTTGATCGAGCAGCCGGGAGCGGCATCATAATTCAGGCCTACCAGATCAGGCGCGATGGGCAGCTGATGGCCGCCGCGATTGACCAGTACAGCCAGTTTGACAGCGGCAGGACGCCCGTAATCAAAGATCTCTCCCAGCGCTGCCCGAATGGTGCGGCCGGTATAGAGCACATCATCGATCAGCCATATCGTCTGGCCGCTGAAGTCATGCGGTAGCTGCGATGGTTTGACTTCCGGGTTAGGGGCGATGGTATCCAGGTCGTCGCGATAGAATGAAATATCCAGATTGCCGCGACAAACCTGGGCGCCGCGAGCCTCCAGCCGCTGTTGCAGGGCATTGGCGACTTTTGCGCCGCCGCGCTGGATGCCGATCAGATGGATCTGCTCGCCCTGTATGGCGTCGGCCATCTGTACAATGGCATCTTCGACCGCCTGATGGTCAAATATGATGCTACTCATAGTGGTTTCCCCGTGAGATGCGGATTGGTGGCCAGAAAGTCTTCCAGAATTACCGCTGCAGCTGTTTGATCCAGTTTTTCCAGAACCTTTTTTTCGCGCAGCCCCTGCGCGTAGAGTCGCTCTTTTGCCGTCCATGTGGAGAGGCGCTCATCCTGAAAGGCGACAGGCAGCGGCAGTGTTTTTTTCAACTCGGCAACGGCGGCACGGGCATCAGCAGCCTGCACCCCTTCCGTGCCATCCATGTTTTTTGGCAGGCCTGCGACAATGGATTTTGCCCCGTATTCGCTCACCAGTTTCGCCAGCTGTTTCGGCCAGCCATGATCTCTGCGCATCAGGCAGGTCACACCGCGGCAGCTGATGCCGAGGCGGTCGCAAACGGCAACGCCGATGCGCTTCATGCCGATGTCCAGGGCGATCAGCGGCAGGGTGAAATCAGGCGGCAGTTGGTTGTCGGCAGGGGATTGATTGGGAAGGGGATGCTCTGCCCGGCTGGTGTCGGTCACTGGATCAGTAGTTGAGCAGGATGGATCGGTCATCAAATCCGAAATGATGCAGCGTTTCCGTGCATGCGTCTACCATCACACTCATGCCCGCCAGGCATGCCACGGCATGGCTACCATCGGGGGCATCGGCTTCCAGCGCATACTGCACATAACCGATCGGTCCGTCCCAGCTGTCATGACCGGCTTCCAGTGTGATTGAAACCTCAATGTCGTGGCTGCCCAGCTCAGCCAGCTCATCGGTCAGCATCTGATGCATCGACGTGCGAAAACCGGCATAGATAGCCACTTTGCCGAAATCCGTCCGGTGACTGATAATGTGGCTCCACAGGCTGCGCAGCGGTGCAATGCCTGTGCCTACACCGATCAGGTAGACATCACAGCCCTTATGCGCATCCAGATCGAAACCCTTGCCCATCGGTCCTTCCACTTCCAGCTCTTCACCGGGCTGCATGTCGCACAGGTAGGCGGACAACGGGCCGGCATTTTTAATATAAAATTCATACGATGAGAGCGACTCAGGCCCCGATGCAATGGCAAAATAACCTGCTGCCGGCTCCTTGACTCCGGGAATGGCCAGCCGCACATATTGACCGGCGGTAAAGGATCTGACCGGCTCGCCGTCCGGAGACTCAAGCGTCAACTGCATCACGGTTTCATGACAGGCAGGATCAATCATTCGGATGTTTTCTTTGACCCGCATGCGATAAGCAGAAGAGTTGTGCACTAGCGACCTCCATTAAGAGGCAGTATTGGAACCAAGGGGAACAAAAGATGCAAGCAGGAAAATGTCTGGAATTGAGAATGCAGGCAACAGCGATGGCTGAGGAGGCGTTCACGCAGCTGGCTGAGGCCTTGCAGTCACTGGGTATGGCGACCGAAACAGATGCCGACTCCGGTGTCTGCGAATACCTTGCCTGGTTCGGCATGGATGTCGACGGGGAAGCCGATGAAGCCAGGCGCCGCGCCCAGTTAACGGCGGCGATGCTGCTGGCGGGACTGGATGCTGCCGACTTCACACTGGCGACACTGGAGCAGCACGGCTGGGAGACGGCCTGGCAGAAGGATTGGAAGGCCATGCCTGTGGGCGAGCGTTTATGGGTGCGCCCCTCGTTCTGCGAAGCCCCTGTTGACGGACGTCTCGATATTGTGCTCGATCCGGGTATGGCCTTCGGCACCGGTACACATCCGACCACACGCCTCTGTCTGGAGGCGGTTGAGCGCATCTGCCTCAAACAGCCGCCGGCGACACTGCTGGATATGGGGGCAGGATCCGGGCTGCTGGCCATTGCCGCGCTGAAACTGGGTGCCGCATCGGCTCTGGCCGTGGATATGGAACAGGATTCCGTGGATGCATGTCAGGCCAATGCCGTGATTAATGGTGTTGAGCTGGATGTGTTGCTGGCCGATACGCCGCCCCGGCAGCAGTTTGATCTGGTTGTGGCCAATATTCTTGCCGCACCGTTGGTGTGGATGGCAACAGAGCTGTCGGCATGTGTTGCCGATCATCTGATTCTCTCCGGTCTGCTTACCACGCAGGTGGATGATGTCTGTGCAGCCTATACCGCCGAAGGGCTGGTCGAGGTGCGTCGCGACAGTCTGGAGGAGTGGGCCTCTGTGGAGCTGGTGCGTCGGTGAATTATATTGATGTCTTCAACGGTGATGCGGATGGTATCTGTGCGCTGCACCAGTTGCGTCTGGCGGCGCCATGTGATGCGCAGCTGGTTACCGGCGTAAAGCGTGATATCGCGCTGCTGCAAAGGGTGAGTGCTGAAGCAGGAGACCAGGTGACGGTGCTCGATATCTCGCTGGACAAAAACAGGCATGAGCTGCTGCGGCTGCTTGCCGGCGACGTGGATGTACACTATTTCGATCACCATTTTGCCGGCATCCTGCCGGAGTCGGAGCGGTTTGAGTGTCATATAGATACAGATGCTGATACCTGTACCAGTCTGCTGGTGAATGATTATCTGCAGGGTAAATACCTGCCGTGGGCTGTGGTGGCGGCATTCGGTGATAACCTGTTTGCGTCGGCACGGGCGGCAGCAATACCCATGGGGCTTTCCGAGGCGCAATTCTCGCAATTGGCACATCTGGGTACGTTGATCAATTACAACGGTTATGGCCTGACGCTGGATGATCTCCATGTTGCCCCGGATGCGCTCTACCGGGAGATCAGGCCATTTGTCGATCCGTTTGCCTTTTTGGCGGAATCACCTGCTTATCGCTTGCTGGATGAGGGTTTTGCCACCGATATCGCGCAGGCGCGGCAGCTGTCTGCCGGAATCGAGGATGACGCGATACAGGTGCTACTGCTGCCCGATGCCGCCTGGACGCGACGTGTTTCCGGCGTGTTTGGCAATGAGCTGGCCAGATCAGCGCCGAATCGGGCGCATGCGTTGATGACGCTGCTGCCCGGTGGCGACTACCGCGTCAGTGTGCGTGCGCCGCTGAATAACAAGTCCGGTGCGGATCTGCTGTGTATGCAATTTCCAACAGGTGGCGGGCGCAAGGCTGCAGCCGGTATCAATGCGCTGCCTGCCGATCAGTTCGACAACTTTGTCGCCGCTTTCAGGGCCGCCTACAGTTGAGTGTCGCTGAGGCCGCCGCTTGCTGCGCTGACGCTGATTGCAGCGTATTATTGTCAGCGCAACGGAGGTGGGCCGATGTATCTGATGATGTTTGATGTCGATGGTACGCTGACTGAATCGTATGCCTATGATCAGCAGGCCTATGCCAACGCATTTTTCGATGTAACCGGTTGCCGGGAAGTGAATACCGACTGGCATACTTACCGCCATGTGACATCGCATGGCATTACAGCAGAGGCGATACGCAACCTTATGGGCAGGGAGGCTCAGCCGGCAGAGATCATGGCGGTTGAGCCGGCGATGCTGGTGAGGTTGCAGGGGCTGTATCTGCGCTCGCCAGCGTTGTTTTGTGAGGTAGCAGGCGCTGCCGCCTTTCTGCAATACCTGCACACACGCAACGATGTCGCCATTGCGATTGCAACCGGATGCTGGCGGAGCGAGGCGCTGTTCAAGCTGCAGGCCAGCGGCATTGATATTGACGGCATTCCGCTTGCCTCGTCCGAAGATGGTGCGAGCAGGATCGAGATCATGAAAGCCTCGGCAGGTATGGCGCTACGGGGCACGAACAACCGCTGCTTTGAGCGGGTGATCTATTTCGGTGACGGACTATGGGATCTGAAGGCGGCGGCTGAACTCGGCTATCAGTTTATCGGCATCGGGCAACGACTGGCCCCGTTGCGCGCCGCCGGGGCAGCCGACCTCTGCCGCGATTATGGCGACAGAGACGGGCTTGCCCGTTTGCTGGCGGGCAAGCCCCCTTGTGAATAAGCTTATGCATCATAGCCCCGCCGAATTACTGCTCCGCGGATTGCGGCTCGCTCATGACCGGTGCAAGCAGGACAATGTCGATGCGCCTGTTTTTACTGCGGCCCTCTGCCTTTTCATTGTTGGCTACAGGGCGACTCTCACCGAAGCCCGTTGATGTGATGGTGCGCTTGTTGTCGATAAAACGGGCATCCAGATACTCCTGTACGGTAATCGCCCGACGCTCGGAGAGGCTCTGATTGTAGTCGTCGTTACCCATGGAGTCGGTATGTCCTTCCACGCGTACTGCTCTGTCGTCAAACAGGTCGATGGCCTGGCTGGCCAGCTCAAGCAGGTCGTAGGACTCCGAGGGGATGATGGCACTGCCGCTGGGGAACGCGATCGCCTTCATGCGGATAATAACATCGGCATCGGTAGTCAGGAACAGCTCGACCTGTGAGGGGTCGAACAGTTTAGCCAGCCGGGCGATCTTGGCTTCGGCGTCGCGTTTGAGCTGCAGCGTGTAGCGGGCTTGCCCGAGGCTGGAGCGTGTGTCGTCCAGCTCGGAGAGGTTGCCCTGTAGTGTCGCAATCTGCTTGCTTGCATCGGCCAGTTGCTGATTCGTTTCAGTCAGTTGCAATTCATAGCCGGAACGCATGCTGGCGATAGCTTCGGTGATCAGTTTGACGCGCTCATCCGATGTTGCGGCGCTGCCCAGATTCATTTTGAGCGCTAAAGCAATGGTCGCCATGTCGTTATTGCGGCTGTTTACCCAGCCTTCAACCTGAGCAGGGTCCTTCTTCAGCTGTTTACCGAGGCCTGCGATCTGCTGTGATGTGCGGGCACTTTCGACACTGTTTCTGCTCTCGTTATACAGTTGCCCGCGTGCGGCAGGGTTGCTGCTGACCAGACGCTCCACTTTTTTCAGGCCATCGGCTGCTTTGCCGAAGCTGAGAGGCGCATATGTTTTGCCATCCGCTTTGCGTGCTTCTGCAATCGCTCTGGCGATAGGGCGGGTCAGCTGTTCGCGCGCGGCTACGACCTCGGCCTGATAGGTAAGCAGGGTGGCCGTTTCAGAGCTTTTGCGGGCACGACGCATGTCGCCGGATTCAACGGCAGCAACCACATCTGCAAAAGCCTCTTCAGCTCGATCTGACAGGTCCTGGCGTCGCTCCGGCGTGCCGGAGGCATGCATGCGATCACGTGATTCGATCAGTTTCGGGAAATTCCTGCTCATGCTCAGGCTGTTGGTAATGGCCTGCTGTGCATATCTCTCGGCCTCAGCCGTTTTTTGCGCGGCGTAGGCATCTTTGGCGGCAGCATAAGAGGCCGGGGATAGCTCCTGCGCCCGTACAGCCTCAGCTTCTCCGATGAGAGGGGCAGCTTCACCGGCCCATACCGGTGAAGCTGCCATGGCAGCCATCAACAGCCCGCCTGCAATAAATTTATACATCTTCATTCTCCTTGTAGAGCTACAACTGTATGGTGTTGCGACGGCGCTGCTGTGCGGGAAGTCACAGCTGTTGGTGATTCCGGACGTTTAGATATTAAGCATTGTCCATATAGATAACAAGACGTGTTGTGAGGCTGGCTTCACACGATGCCGTAGGGCCGGCAGGCGTGTTTTACCAAGCGCTCTGTATGAGTGCTTGTTGCATCGCCACCCTGCTGCCGTTATAAGCCTGCCGGATGCGCTGTTAAAGGCAACAGGGAGAGTAGAGATGAGTGTACTGGCTGGAATTCATGCTGTGAAACATGCGTTGGACGCAGGCGATTCGATTGATGAGTTGTTGATCGAGAAGGGCAAGCACCACCCGCGTCTCAATGAGCTGGTTCATCTGGCCAAGAAAAAAGATATCCGCTTCTCCTTTGTGCCGAGAGAGGCGCTTGCACGACTGGCTGAAGGGGTGCCGCATCAGGGTGTAGTGGCAAAGTTGGTGGCGGCAGGAGCCGTTGCACTGCCGTCATTCGATGTGTGGGTCAAAACGATCGATATGGATACGGCTCCGATGGTGCTGCTGCTCGATCAGGTGACTGATCCGCATAATCTGGGCGCCTGTGTGCGTACGGCCGAAGCTGCCGGTTGTATTGCCGTGATTGTGCTGAAGGATCATGCGGCCGATGTGCATTCGCCTGTGGTGGCGAAGGCGGCATGCGGGGCGCTCTCACGCCTGCCGCTGTTGCGCGTGACCAATATGACGCGCTGCATTCAGGCACTGCAGCAGCAGGGTTTCTGGACGGTGGGTCTGGCCGGTGAAGCAAGCATCTCTATCTATGATGCGCCGCTCTCCGGCGCGGTAGCTGTGGTTATGGGCTCGGAAGATAAGGGCATGCGCAGGCTGGTACGTGAGACATGTGATCAGCTGATTCATATCCCTATGCCGGGTTCGGTGGAGTCGCTGAATGTATCGGTGGCTACAGGCGTGGCGTTGTTTGAAATCAACCGCAAGCGCTGTGCGGGCTGACCTGCCGGGATAGCCCGGCTTAAGCCATTGATCTGATCAGGCGGTGTTTTTTGGCGCGTGACTTTCCGTGTCGACTTTTTCAAACTTCTGCCCGCAGTACTGGCAGCGGGCAATGCCGTCTTTCAGGTTGATATATACGAGCGGGTGTTGTCCGTTATCTGAGCAGGATACGATTTCTTCCGTAGATCTGATAATGTTGCCCATTGTAAATGTCCCCCATTCGCAGGCTAAAGCCTGCAAAAAAAACGGGCGAATTGTGTCGGCAGGGTTTGATATGTCAAGTTTCTGCCGCTATTTGAGCCATAACAGGAGAGTGATGCGTGCATACAACAGATCGAGTGCTGATTGAAGGGCTGGAGGTGCGTACTGTCATTGGCATCTATGACTGGGAACGTGAAATCCGTCAGACGGTACGCCTTGATCTGGAGATGGCCTGGGATATTTCGCAGGCAGCACTCAGTGACAATATTGCCGATACGCTGGACTACAAGGCCGTATCCAAGCGCATGATCTCCTTTGTTGAGGGCTCCAGTTTCGGGCTGATCGAGAAGCTGGCCGAGCAGTGTGCGTTGATTGTTATGCAGGAGTTTCATGTGCCATGGTTGCGGCTGAAGATGTCCAAGCCGGGGGCTGTGCGCGGCAGTGAAAATGTTGCTGTACTGATCGAGAGAGGCGTGCGCAGCTGATGAGTAGGGTGCTGATTGGTTTGGGGTCGAACGTTGAGCCGGAATCAAATCTGCAGCAGGCGGCAAGCGCGCTGCGAGAGGCTTTCGGTGAGGTGAGCTTTTCACAGGTTTACCGATCCGCTGCTGTCGGTATGTCGGGTGGAGATTTCCTCAATGCCTGCTGCCTGCTGTCGACGGATCTGGCCCTGTCGCAGGTGAAAACAAGGCTGAAGCAGCTGGAAGATATGCAGGGCAGGGATCGCTCCGAGGGATCATGGAAGCCGCGCACGATGGATCTGGATGTGCTGGTTTATGATGAAGATGTGGTCGATGATGAGCTTTATCGTTATGCCCACGCATTCGTGCCTGCAGCGGAGCTGGTGCAGATGAAGTTACCGGAAGATTGTGAGGGATTAGCAACCGTAGTGTCTTTGCGCTTGTAAAACAGGCTGCCGGTCCTAGGATTCCATCTCTCAAGGCGTACACATATCCTGTTTGTTCAGGTGCGAGTAGCCATCGCTACAGGGGATTAAAACGATGTTGATCGCGGTTCCAGCCGAAACCCAGCTTCATGAAAAACGAGTTGCCGCCACACCCGAAACAGTAGCCAAGTTTATAGCTGCCGGTTGTACTGTTGTGGTTGAAAAGGGGGCGGGAATTGCCGCCAACTATCCGGATCAGGCCTATGTCGATAAAGGTGCGGCGCTGGCCGATGATTTTGCCGCAACGTGCGCTACTGCCGATCTGGTGCTCAAGGTTCGTCCCCTGAATGAGAGTGAAATCACTCTGGTGAAAAAGGGTGCGACGGTTGTCAGTCTGGTCTCACCATTTACCAATCCGCTACTGCAGCAGTATGCCGATGCAGGTATTGCCTATTTCTGCATGGAGATGGTGCCGCGTATTTCGCGTGCGCAGAGTATGGATGTGCTCTCATCGCAGGCCAATATTGCCGGCTACAAGGCTGTGCTGCTGGCCATGGAGCATTATCAGCGTTTCTTCCCGATGCTGATGACAGCTGCGGGCACGGTTCAGCCGGCCAAGCTGCTGATTATGGGGGCCGGTGTGGCCGGTCTGCAGGCGATTGCAACGGCCAGACGCATGGGCGCGAATGTGGAAGTGTTTGATGTGCGTGCCGCTGCCAAAGAGCAGGTGAAGAGTCTCGGCGCGCGCTTTGTTGAAGTGGCATCGGCTGAAGATGCCGAAGATGCCGGTGGTTATGCCAAAGAGATGGATGACGATTACAAGCAGCGTCAGGCCGATCTGATTGCCGAGCATGCAGCCAAATCCGATATTATTATTACTACTGCCCTTATTCCGGGCCGGCCCGCACCTGTGCTGATCACAGAAGAGATGGTGAAAAGTATGAAGCCCGGCTCGGTGATTGTTGATCTGGCTGTGGAGATGGGTGGTAACTGCCCGCTCTCCGAGATGGATCAGGTTGTGGTTAAACACGGGGTGACGCTGGTCGGTGTCGGTAATATTCCGGCGCTGATGGCGACAGACGCCAGCGCTCTTTATGCGCGCAATCTGTTGAATTTTCTTACGCCGATGCTGGATAAAGAGAGTGACGGTTTACAGATCAAGATGGACGATGAGGTGATTGAGTCGTCATTGATCTGCCAGAACGGCGCGTTTCTCAAGCCGCAACTACTGAAACAGGGAGAGAAGTCGTGAATGTAGATGCGCTGCACAATGCGGCACAGGCCGCACAGGATACAACTGCCGATCCTGTCATCTTTTCCATTACCGTTTTTGTGCTGGCGATTATCGTCGGCTATCACGTGGTGTGGAATGTGACGCCGGCGCTGCATACGCCGTTGATGAGCGTTACCAACGCCATCTCCAGTATTATTATTGTCGGTGCGCTGCTGGCGGCAGGTCCTGTGGAGATGAATCTGGCGACCGTACTGGGCCTGATTGCGGTCGGGCTTGCCTCGGTGAATATTTTCGGTGGCTTCATGGTAACGCAGCGTATGCTGGCTATGTTCAAGAAACGGGGCTGAAGGGGATACTCATGTTATCTGCAAACATGGTGGAGCTGGCGTATCTCGTCGCATCCGTACTGATTATTTTTGCACTCAAGGGGCTGGCCAGTCCTGCAACTGCGCGCCGTGGTAATGCCTTCGGCATGCTGGGTATGGGCATTGCCGCACTGGTAACGCTGCAGGTTGATGCCGTGCAGAATTATGCCTGGATTGTTACAGCCATTGGTATTGGCGGCCTTATTGGCGGTGTGGTTGCCCGCAAGGTGCCGATGACGCATATGCCGCAGACCGTGGCATTCATGCACTCACTGGTTGGTTTGGCCGCCGTACTGATTGCGGTGTCGGCCTGTTATGATCCGGTTGCCTATGGCATTGCCAATCATGAAGGCGGGCTCTATCTGGCCAGTCGCATCGAGCTGTTTTTCGGCACATTTATCGGCGCGATTACCTTTACCGCATCACTGATAGCATTCGGCAAACTGCAGGGGCTGCTCTCCGGCAAGCCGCTGGCCTTTGCCGGTCAACACTGGCTGAATCTGGTGCTGGGCATTGTGATGATCGGCTCCGGCATTCTGTTCTGCATCACCGGGGCCTGGCTGCCGTTTTTGCTGATGCTGGCGGTAGCGTTGTTGCTGGGTGTATTGCTGATTGTGCCGATTGGTGGCGCGGATATGCCGGTGATTGTCTCCATGCTCAACTCATATTCGGGTTGGGCTGCTGCCGGTATCGGCTTCACGCTGGGTAATAATATGCTGATCGTGGCCGGCGCTCTGGTGGGCTCATCCGGTGCGATTCTCTCCTATATTATGTGCAAGGCGATGAATCGTTCGCTGTTTAATGTGTTGCTGGGCGGCTTCGGCGGGGATGCGGTGGCTGCAACTTCAGGCGGCGGCGCGGTTGCCGATAGGCCGGTGAAGAGTGGCGCGGCTGAAGATGCGGCCTTCCTGATCGCCAATGCGCGATCGGTTGTCATTATCCCGGGTTATGGTCTGGCGGTGGCGCGAGCGCAGCACGCTCTGAAAGAGATGGTGGATGTGCTGTTGAAGAAGGGTGTAGATGTGAAGTTCGCCATTCATCCGGTGGCCGGTCGTATGCCGGGGCATATGAATGTGCTGCTGGCGGAAGCCGATGTGCCCTATGATATTGTTTTCGAGATGGATGAGATCAACTCTGAGTTTGCCGATACCGATGTGGCGCTGGTGATCGGCGCTAATGATGTGGTGAACCCTGCCGCCAAGAGCGATCCGGCAAGTCCTATTTACGGCATGCCAATTCTCGAGGCCTCAAAGGCGCACCACGTGATCGTGATCAAGCGCTCTCTGGCCGCAGGCTATGCTGGCCTTGATAATGATCTGTTCTATATGGATCAGACGATGATGCTGTTTGCCGACGCCAAAAAGGCGTGCGAGTCGATTGTTCAGGCGCTTGATTAGCAAGCAGCTTGAAGCCATGGGTATGGCTTCAAGCTGCGCGATAGCACTCGAAAACCGGTAAGCCATCGGCACTTCCATATTGACGATTGTATCAACCTGCTCCGGCAGGGGGGTAACGGCAAAAGCAGAGCCATTCAACATTCAGGATCAATGATACTTTATGCCGCCTGAATAGCCTCTATTTGCGCATCAGACCAGGCTAATGCCTGCGTATTAAGGTCTACCAGATCATGCGGTGACAATGGCCTGTAATGCGCCTCCAGCTTTGCCACCTCATTCCATTTGCAGTGATCTAAAGCTTTGACCAGATGTAATTTATAAGACTCCTCAGCATCATCGCGCAACAGGGCATCCTGCACTGAAGCAGGTAAGGCCATTTCAGAAATCACATCAGCCATCGGCTTATCAAGCAGTGCATCTAGCACGGAAAACATTCCCAATAAAAAATCATCTCCTATTTGATTTTTATTGCGAAGTTGTGCAATGGATTCCAACAGATGTCCACGATAGAGCGCCGTGCGCATCAATTCAGATGGCTTATCATCGCCCAACGAAGAGAGTGACAATAAAGAGAGCCAGCGCCTGACATTATTCAATCCTAGCAGCACCAGAGCCTGCTCAATTGAGGTGATTTCACGGCGCATGCCAAATGCAGCTGAGTTAATGTATTTCAACAGACGATAAGATAAACTGACATTTTGCTTAACCAGATCCTGTATTTCTGAAACCATTGTTGCGCTCATGATCTGCTGCAAGGCTCGTAACACTGATATTTTGGAATCGGACATGGTTTTGCTGTTTAATACATCCGGCTTACAGAAAAAATATCCTTGAAAATAATCAAAGCCCAAAGCATATGCCCGCTCATAATCCTCATGCGTTTCAACTTTCTCAGCCAGAAGCTTGCCTTCAAATCGCCGTAATACCTTCACATCCGCTTCCAAATTCTTGATAAATGGTAAATCAACCTTGATGACATCTACTATTTCAAGCAATGGATCCAAACGCGGTTCATATACGACATCATCTAACAGCAGAGTGTAACCTTTAGTCTTTAAATCCTTACAGGCTTTAATCACCTCTGCGGTAACAGGAACTGTTTCCAGAACCTCTATGCCAACTTTATGAGGAGGCAATACATCAATTGATATTTACACGCTTGTTGCCGGCCAAGCGGTCCAGTCCCACATCCATCAGGGCGCCCACCAGAACCTGTGCCGTCATGGTGTCTTCATTATCTAAAAATTTATTGCCCGCACTTCGAAACAGCAGCTCATAAGAGGTCACATCCTTATTTCTATCTAAAACTGCCTGACGGCCGATAAAAACTTCTTGCATCGTTATTGTTCCTCAGTGTTTCAAGCGGTTGAGTTCTGGCATGCCCTCTAGATGATGATTCATATTAATAAGTGCGTGCTTTTCAATATTCGGGCAGTAATTCTCTACAAGTATATGGCTATTCATGCTAAAAGCTGCACCAGGCGGAATTCCTGCGTATTCCGGTGAAGTCGGCACCTGATTCCAGTCGAACGCGACACCCTATTCCGGTGAAGTCGACACCCCCTTTGGG
>PFXI01000093.1 GCA_002791575.1 Zetaproteobacteria bacterium CG_4_9_14_3_um_filter_54_145
CATATTCAACAGCTCGACACGGCTCTGCAGTTGCTGCACCGTAACATCCAGCGCACGAAAATTGCGATCATCACTGGGCTCCAGATCTGCCGATGCATGCACAATGCATGTCCGTAACATCAGATCCTGCAGACCATTAACCGAGGCGTCGGTGATCCATGAAAATACGCGCAACAACACACCACCCAGCACAGAACCGATCAGTGTCGTATAAAATGCAATACCCATACCGTTCATGGCCGTGCGCAAACCTTCCACCAGCAGGCTCTGATCAACACCGAGAGAACCGAGCGCGCCACTCAAACCATTCATCGTGATGGTCATACCCAGCACCGTACCGATCAGGCCGAGTGTGATCATCAGATTACCCAGCAAGCCGACAAACTGGCTGATCCGGTGCTGTGACGAAAACTCAACATCGATCAATGCATCCACATTCACACGCCCGTTGCGTGCGGTAATCGTATTCATCGCCTCAACAAAATGGTCAACCAGATGACCGCCGGCAGTCTCACGTACACCGGCAAGCCCTTTGTTTATCATCTGCGATTCGATGCGGTAACCACGAAACCATTCGCCCGTCAGCTTCATCGCCTGCACCAGACTCACACCCACGCCCAGCACAAACATACCCAGAATCAACCAGGTCACACGTGTATGATCATTCTCAATAAACGAAATAACATTCGTCTGGCGGGACATCATCGCAAACACCGTAATCGCCGAAATTGCCCAACCCATCCATAAGGCAAAGGTCCTGAGCGCCCGCTGATCCGCCGAGCTCTGTATTACATTTGAAGCCATGTCGTGCCTCTCCCTGTTCTGTTCAAGCCTGCCTACAAAGCATTTCTTACTTATATAATGCAATCATAATAAATATACCTGCCCGCTTGGCAAAGCCTATCACGATCCTCATGCATACCTGAAAATAATTCTCAAAAAAAAAGCCCGGGAAGATAACTTCCCGGGCTTAATATGCAGCAATGTACGTTTTAGCCTTCGACGCGGCCTTTATCTGACATGGTAGACAGTACTGTAGGCAGGATCAGCCCGAATACCGCGAACATCAGAAAAACTGGAATAAATGTCTCTAAATGCATTATCAACCTCCCGGAAATTTTACAGCCGGAATCGTATCTCCGCATCTGCTACGATGCAAGCATTACCACAGTCTGGCATAAAACCGTCAGGCCGGTGTAAACACAAACGGATCTGAATGAATATCCCGCATTGCGATGCCTGCCAGAAATGATTTCTGACGCAGTCCGTTCACGATAGGCGGATCGCCGCACAAATAGGCACGATAACCGCCCAATGCCCCCAGCACCTGCACAGGCAAATCGACAATATTACCCTGCATGCCTCCGGCCGGCACATCGCCGTGCAGGACACAAGGGGTATATTGAAACTGTGTGTGTGCATCAGCCAGCGCACGCAGGTCATCCATCAAATACAAACCCGGCGTAGCCAGACTGGCATGGAACAAATGAATAGAGCCAGCATGTCCCTGCGCCAGTGCATCACGCAAAATACCGTACAATGGCGCCAGACCCGTGCCCGCACCGGCAAGCAGTATCGGACGATCAGCGTCATCCTGCAGATAAAAACAGTCGCCGGAAGGCCCGAAAAATGAGAGCTCATCTCCTGCAGCCACATCATCAAACAGCCAGGTACTCATGCGTCCTTCCTGCACGCGTTTGATATGCAGCTCCAGATACGGGTCGGAAGGGATACTGGCCAATGAATAACTGCGCGTCAGCTCATCACCGGCACGCGTCAGGTTTATAAACTGCCCTGCCCTGTAGGTAAATCCATGTGGCACTTCCAGACGCAAACGGACAACTGATTCATTGAGCAGATCCTTACTGAGCAGACGCGCCGCATATCTGGGCGAAACCGAAGCCAGACCAATCTCCATATCTTCGACAGGTTTGCACAAACAGGCAAGAAAATAGCCCTGGGCAGCCAATGTATCTTTCACCCCCTGCTGTGCGGCGGCCGGCGGCGTACCTTTCAGTGCCCGTGTCAGGCAGGTCAGGCAGGCACCGGCCTTGCATGACGATGGCAGCATCACACCATGTCGGGCCAGACTATCCAGCAGTGTTTCACCTTCGGCACAGAAATAATCCTGACCTTCAAAGCGTATCGTTGGCATCCATTACTCCTACAAACTTATCCGGACTCCTGCCCGGGGCCAAGAGAAAGGGGGCATACGCCCCCTTTCATCCATCAGTACTGCTTACTCAGCGATCAAGTACGTCGTTACGGGTACTCTCTGCCGTGGCAATCACCTGCTGAATCAGGTTATTTGCAACACCCAGTTCAGCCAGTGTGGCGCGCAGATGCATCAGAATATGATCGAAATGAGAGTCGTCCAGACCCATCTTGATCAGATGACGATGTCCTTCGCGCATATCCTTGCCGGTATAATTGTGCGGACCACCAAATGCCATGGTCAGAAATGCCTTCTGCTTGGCAGCCTGCTTCTCCATATCCACACCCTCGAAGAAACGGACGACATAGGCATCGGCCAGCACACGACGATAGAAGATATCGACCGCGGCATCCACCGCAGCATTGCTCCCCAACTGCTCGAACAGCGTCGGCGCTTTCGGTGCAGTGGCTTCAGCTTCGCCCGGTGAGACACGGCCCTTGTCAGACATGGTGGACAGTATGGTCGGCAGAATCAGGCCGAGTACGGCAAACATCAGAAATACGGGAATAAATGTTTCAAAATGCATGCTTAATTACCTGTCCAGCACATCAGCACGGGTAGACTCAGCTACGCTGATTACCGTGTCGATTAAATTCTGGGCCACACCCAACTCAGCCAGAGTCGAACGCAGATGGCAGAGGATATGATCGAAATGAGAGTCATCCAGACCCATTTTGATCAGATGACGATGGCCTTCACGCATATCCTTGCCGGTATAGCTGTTCGGCCCACCGGTCACCATGGTCAGAAAAGCCTTCTGCTTACCTGCCTGCTTGTCCATGTCCACGCCTTCAAAAAAGCGGATAACGTATTTATCGCCAAGCACCTTGCGATAAAAGATGTCTACTGCTGCATCGATTGCAGGCTCGCCACCTAACTGTTCGTATACTGAACTCATATTTCTCTCCTCCGGTATCGTAATCGGTCATACCCATACGGCATGTATGTGAACGAACGTTATCAGAGCTGGACAAAACCTGTCAAACAAATATATCTTTCGTGGTATGCAACTTACCCAGTATACAGACTACTCGCTGCGCGTATTGATCTACCTCGGACTTTTTCCGGAGCGCCGCTGCACTATTTCTGAAATATCAGAGGCATATGACATCAACCGCAATCATCTGGTCAAGGTTGTCCACAACCTGTCGACGGACGGCTGGGTCACCACTACACGCGGTAAATCGGGCGGTATGGTGCTCTCATTCACGCCACATCAGATCAATATCGGGGCAGTCATACAGGGAACAGAACCCCATATGGACCTGCTGGAGTGCTTCGACCATGCATGCAATACCTGCCCGATTATTTCAGCATGTGTACTCAAACACGCCCTCTATCAGGCTCGCAAGGCATTCATGGATATACTCAGCGGCTACACGCTGGCCGACATACTGATACAACCGGATGCCCTCATCGCATTACTGGGTGATGTAAATGCGGCGAGTGGTAAAAAACTGACTGCATAAGGCAGACGGGTAGCAAACACACGGTTGCGTGTCTCTGCCACCTGACTACAATCGCCTGCCTTCCGTACCGAACCCGATACTGTATCGCCAACCGGTTCATAACTTTTAACAAGACAGGATACCGCCATGCTTGCAACCATACGCGAAAACCTTGCCCCCCGGCATCTGGGCCTGATCGGCCTCTGCCTGCTGGCATGGGCTTATATGGCACTATTCCGTTACGACAGCTACGGCATAGAAGAGGCCGCAGCACTGGACCTGCTGCTTAACTGGTCGATCATCCATCAGATAGCCAGCCCGGTTGCATTCTTCGGTGTACCCGATTTTCGCGCTATCCTGTTTATCCCGCTGGACATGCATTGGGTCGGCAGCATCCCGGCCGCCAAAGTTTACACCATGCTCTTCCTCTTCGGCACTGCCCTGCTACTCTATCAATGGGGCGAAAGCCGCCACAGCGGTGAATCATCCATGATGGCCACAGCCCTGTTACTCATCTCGCCAATCAGCCTGATGCAAACAGATGCCATTGGCAGCGGCGTCTACCTGTTATGGGCATTTGTTGTCTCTGCGTTTCTCGATCGACTACTGCATGAAAGCGAGCGCTCGGCACCGAGCTGGTTTTTTCTGCAAATCCTCGCCTGTGCCTTCGCCGTCAGTCTGCACCCGATGGGGCTGGCCCTGCCTCTGGCACTGATCTGGCGCTGGACCTTTGATCAGGGAGATCGCAAAAAGGCCCAGAAAATGATTATCGCCATGGTACTGACCATGGTAGCCATACTGCTGTTACGCTGGGGCTGGTATGGCATGGAAGCCGCAGCGAGCAACCCCCTGATTATTCTCGCCGATGCAATCATTGGCTCTCCTTTACTGCACACTGCCGATAGCTGGGGGATCGGTCTGATTGTTGCCGACCTGGGTATCGCAGCGATTGCTGCCACACTGTTCATGCATCGCCGTAATCTCGACAGCACAACGCTGATGCTGATTTTCGCCAGCCTGATCGGATTGAGTAACGCCGACCATGCATGGGTGCTGATATTCTGGGCAACCACACTCTATCTGGGCATACCGCTACTTATCCGTCTTAACGAGCGGCTTGGCTGGCGCGGCATCATCGGTCAGCGGGGTGTTGTGCTCGTGTCTGTTATGCTGCTGGCCACCATCGCCATGATCACAGCCAGAAACAGCATAAACATTGGTAAACTGGGTTTAAAAAGCGATACCGATATGGTGATCAGCATCCTGAGCAACGAAGCTGAAGCAAGCCCCATTGACGGATTTATTGCAGCCAGCCAGTGGCCAGCAAGAACACTGCTGGCAACCCGCCGGGATGTGCTGCCCCTGCCACCGGCCAGCGAAGAGATGGCGGACTTCTCCGCCAAGATCAGAGGCATCACCCATGTTGCCTTTAATCCGCAACAGGAACATATGCATGGCCTTGCTCGCAACTTTGCAGCCCTGAGCGACAAATACGAAACAATTGCCCTGATGCCCGGCGGTGTCGTACTCAAACAAAAAAGTCCCGTCAAGAGTGACAGTCAAGCAAACAGAACCCGGCATGCAACCAGCCCGTTGCAGCACAGCGCTGAATAAGCCCGGCCAGCTGTTCCCCGACCCCGCGGCCAGATGATATTGTATGCGGCCCAGGGCAACAGATGTGATTATTATTAGTGAAATTGAGAGGTAGCAGCATGAGAGCGTGTTCATCATGTGGTTCAGAAACCGACAACAAACAAAATCTCTGCACGCCATGCAGAAAAATTAAGCTGAAGCGAACCTGGAAACAGCAGATCCGTACCTATTCGATCATCATCCTGGTCGGGGCTCTCGCGTCTTATTATGCAGTGGGTGAAATCAAGGCTCTGCCACACGATCAGGCAAGCGAGGGCATTCCGACCGTTCTGATGGCTACAGCCGCATTCGGTGGCCTTTGCATACTCGGCGGCCTTTTCGGCCTTGCGCTGGCACTCTTTTTCAATCTGCTGCACCGCAATAAATAAACCGATAGAAATCAGGCCCTCACTACAGGGAGTAGCCTCTACCGATCACACCCTGAAACAGCAACAAGAGCCGCGAGCTGGTTACCCTGCTCAATACCTACAAGCCACTCACCGGAGCAGGGTAAAGTTAAGGCTATACGCGGATTTTTGCATGAAATATCTGCACGGCTCTCCTGCAAGGATATTGGTACTCCGCAAGCCGGCTGCAGCGACTAATAATAAAACGTGAAAGCTGCCGGCAGCGACCAACATTGATTATGCAGAGTCGGCAAAGCTACCAACCGGTGTCGCTGCCTTATATCTCCCCGCCAAGAGGCGGCAAAGCAAAAGTGGCGCTTCACGAAGTTGTGTGGGCAGCACAAGTCGAACCTGCCTGATTGGGTGCCGGATACAGGTCCAAAGCACCCAAGTGAAAGTAGATCGCA
>PFXI01000045.1:0-1283 GCA_002791575.1 Zetaproteobacteria bacterium CG_4_9_14_3_um_filter_54_145
CGTTGGCTTGCTTCGTCCGAAGCACGGGTTGCGGAACCACCATTATATCAATGGGTTAGGCGGGGCTCACCTCTTTTTATGAATTATTCAGGCTAGGATGCGAAGATACAATTTTTAACAGCCGCGCGACCAACGCTGTAAACCTGCCAGTCATCACTCACTATATGGACAAAAACATGTGAACAATTTCCCCTCCAATTCTGAATAATGAATATTTTCGTTTGTATTCATTATTCAGCCATGATGGAATAGCGCCATGAAAGAAGATCAGGTTCGGCATCAGATACTGGAAGCGGCAGCCTGCCGCTTCGCCAACTACGGCTATGGCAAAACAACGATAGCGGAAATTGCCAGCGACTGCACCATGAGCAGCGGTAATATCTATCGCTATTTCGATAACAAGGAAGCCATTGCCATCGCCGGCGTGGCCGTAAAACTGGAAGAGAAGGCCCTCATCTGCGAGCAGGCTACCAATACAACGGCACCGGCAATAGAGCAGTTACACCAGTATATGCTGGCCCGCCTGCGTTTTTCTCACGCCTTCAATTGTGGCGGCTCACATCTGCATGAGCTGGTGCAACTGATCACCGATCGCCATCACCATCTGATCGATCAATACGATCAGCGTCTCATCGCCTGGCTGGAGCAGATCATTGAGCAGGGTATAGCAAGCGGTGAATTCAGATCACAGGATCCGACACAGACAGCAACGTCGATTGCCATGGCTACCATGATGTTCTGCATCCCAAGCTTCATGCAGGAGCCGCTGCCTGAGATGGAGGCAAAGCTCTTCGGCCTGCTGGAGCTGCTGCACCGGGGACTGAAAGCATGATCATGCTACGTATTGCCGCACTGCTCGCTGCAGCAGTGATCACCGCCTGCGCTGTCGGGCCCGATTTCAAATCACCGGATGCACCCGCAAAACTTGCACATTACACCGCTACTCCACTGGCGATCGAGCAACCTGATGCCCCCGGTGGTCAAACAGTACTGACAACCAGCGAGATGCCTGCCCGCTGGTGGAGCCTGTTCGGCTCGCAGCCGCTGGATAGCCTGATCGAGCGCGCACTGGTGAACAGCCTGAGTGTGGCGGCGGCCAAAGCGCGCTTGCTGCAGGTGCAGGAGAATCTGAATGCGCAGGTCGGTTCGGTACTCTACCCGAGTGTGGATGGCAAGTTATCCACCAGTCGCAACCAGGGCAATCGCATTAAAACTGTTACTTTCCCATTAGCAGTTTTTCCAAATAATCATTATCCCATCCAGCTTTAAGTCTTCGATTCTTA
>PFXI01000045.1:1302-7081 GCA_002791575.1 Zetaproteobacteria bacterium CG_4_9_14_3_um_filter_54_145
TGCAGGCGGCACGTTTGACCCTGGTCGCCAATTTAATCACAGCCGCAGTAAAAGAGGCCTCGCTGCGTGGTCAGATAGAAGCAACCCGGCAGGTGATCGCCGACAGTGAGGCGCAGCTGGCCATGGTTGAGCAGCGTCTGGCGCTCGGTGCGGTGGCTCAATCAGCGGTACTCAGCCAGCGTACCGCCGTTGCACAAAACCGCACAGCGCTGCCGACTCTGCTGATGCAGTTGCAACAGAATCGCCATCTGCTCAATGTGCTGGCCGGCGTCGCCCCATCTGATGATACACTGCCTGAATTCACGCTCGCCACCCTGCATCTGCCCGAAACATTGCCATTGAGCCTGCCATCGGAGCTGGTGCGTCAGCGACCCGATATCATGGCCTCCGAGGCGCTGCTGCATCAGGCCAGTGCCGATATCGGTCTGGCCACGGCCAATATGTATCCGCGCATCACGCTGACCGGCAGTTACGGTAGCGAATCCCCGACCACGGCCGGCCTGTTTGGCGGGGCCTCGACCATCTGGGGCGTCGGTGCAGGCCTGGTACAGCCGCTGTTTCATGGCGGTGAGCTGCGCGCCAAAAAGCGTCAGGCAGTCGCGGCTTACGATCAGGCTCAGGCCAATTACCGGCAGGTGGTGCTGCAATCATTCCGCGACGTAGCCGATACGCTGCTGGCGCTGGAAATGGATGGTAAGAGCCTCAACCTGCAACAGGATGCGGAAAAAGCGGCCCGTGAAATCCGCCAGCTGGTAGAGCAGCAGTATCAGGCCGGGTCAGCCAGCTACCTGGAACTGCTCAATGCCAACCAGCAGTACCAGCAGTCCACCATTGCACTCACCCAGGCCCGTGCAGCACAGCTGGCAGATTCGGCGGCACTCGTACATGCACTCGGCGGCGGCTGGTGGAAACAGGCAGATAGCGGCGATGTCGCCACGGAGAACAAACCATGAAAAAGCGTATGATCATCATGCTGGCTGTTGTCGGCACTGTTTTTGGCGGCCTTATCGGCTTTCAGCAATTCAAGGCACATATGATGAGCCAGTGGCTCTCCGGTAACGGCCTGCCACCGGCTACGGTGACGACAATGACCGCTGAATTTGGCGACTGGCAGCCTGAAATCCGTTCGGTTGGCACACTGCGTGCCCTGCACGGGGTCGATATTGTCAGCGAAGTGGCAGGCATCGTCGAAAAGCTGCATTTCAAATCGGGTGATAGCGTCAAGGCCGGTGAGCTGCTGCTGGAGCTGGATGCAGCCACGGAACAGGCGCAGCTGGATGCGGCAACGGCCGCGGCTGCACTTGCAGCGATTACGCTTGAGCGTGATCAGGCGCAGTTGAAGGTGAAAGCGGTAAGCCAGGCGCAGCTGGATATGGATCTGGCAGATCTGAAGGTCAAACAGGCACAGGCTGCGCAGTTGCGCGCCGCACTCGACAAGATGCGTATGCGCGCACCGTTCTCCGGCAAGCTCGGCGTCACGGCGATCAGCCCCGGGCAATATATCCGGCCGGGTGAGGTCATTGTCAGCCTGCAGGCCAGCCAAACGTTAATGGTCGATTTCAATATTCCGCAACGGCAACTGCCGGCACTCAAAGTCGGGCAACAGCTGCGCCTTGGCGGCAACGGGCTGGCTGAAGGCGTGTTTATAGGTGAAATCAGTGCTATTGATAGCCGGGCCAATGCCAGCACACGCAACGTGCGTGTCGAGGGCAGGGTGGATAATGCTGACGGTGCACTGCTGCCGGGCATGTACACCGAAGTGCATGTTGCCAGCGGTAAGGGCCAGCGCTACCTGACGCTGCCGCAAACGGCAGTCTCCTATAATGCCTACGGCTCGACACTGTTTCTGGCCAAGCCTGCTTCCAGCGAAGTGCCTGCAGAGGGAAAACCGGCGCTGCCAGTGGCTGAGCAGGTATTTGTCAAGACAGGGCTTACGCGCGGTGACCAGATTGCCGTACTCAGCGGCATCCATGAGGGTGATATCATTGTCACCAGCGGCCAGATGAAGTTGAAAAATGGTACCCCGTTGATCGTCAACAACAGTCAGCTGCCAGCCTTTGATCCTGCGCCGCAACCGCAGGAGCAATGATCCGTGAGCAATTTTACCGATCTGTTTATACGCCGGCCGGTGCTGGCGACCACCATCAGTCTGATGATTCTGGTGCTCGGCCTGCAGGCAATTTCGCTACTGCCAGTGCGCCAGTTTCCGGAAACGCAGAATGCAGTCATTACTGTCAGCACAGCCTATTACGGCGCTGATGCCAAAACTGTAGCGGGCTTTATCACGCAGCCACTGGAATCAGCGATCGCGCAGGCCGGCGGCATCGACTACCTCTCCTCGGTCAGCGTCAGCAGCAGCTCAACCATTACCGCCACATTGCGGCTGAATTATGATTCCAACAAGGCGCTGACCGATATCAGCAGCAAGGTGAATGCGGTACGCAATCAGCTGCCGGTCGAAGCGCAGCAACCGGTGATCACGGTACAGGTGGGTGAAACGGTTGCCGCGATGTATATGGGCTTTTTCAGCAAGGATCTGCCCAATAACAATCTGACCGATTACCTGTTGCGGGTGGTCAAGCCGCAGTTCGACGGGCTGGATGGTGTACAGCGCGCCGAAATTATCGGGGCACGCCAGTTTGCCCTGCGTGCCTGGCTGGATCCGGACCGCATGGCAGCACTCAATATCACCGCTGCCGATGTAAATGCAGCACTGGCCGCCAACAATTACCTGACGGCCCTGGGTACAACCAAAGGACAGATGGTCAGTGTTGAATTAACCGCCGCAACCAGCCTGCACTCGGTCGAAGAGTTCAAGCAACTGGTGGTCCGCCAGCAGGGTGATGCGATTGTGCGCCTGCAGGATGTGGCCAATGTACTGCTGGGGGCGGAAGACTATAATCTGACCACTGCATTCGGCGGTAAGAACTCGGTATTTATCGGCATCAAGGTGGCACCGGATGCGAACGTACTGGAGGTGATCGACCGGGTGCGTGCGGCATTCCCGGGTATTCAGGCGCAGATGCCTGTCGGGCTGAGCGGTAAAATCGTTTATGACGGCACCAAATTCATCCACAGCTCCATTGATGAAGTGATGAAGACGCTGATCGAAGCGCTGCTGATTGTGACACTGGTAGTCTTCCTGTTTCTTGGCAATTTCCGTGCGGTACTGATACCGGTGATTGCCATCCCACTGTCGATGATCGGCGCTTTTGCCATCATGCAGGCCTTCGGCTACACCATCAACCTGCTGACTCTGCTGTCGCTGGTGCTGGCCATCGGGCTGGTGGTGGATGATGCGATTATTGTCGTGGAAAATGTCGACCGGCATATGAAAGAGGAGGGTAAATCACCCTTTGAAGCGGCGATACTGGCAGCGCGCGAGCTGGGTGGTCCGATTATCGCCATGACAGTAGTACTGATCGCTGCCTATGTGCCGATCGGTTATCAGGGGGGGCTCACCGGTGCACTGTTCAGCGAGTTTGCCTTCACGCTGGCAGGAGCGGTAACCATTTCCGGCGTGATCGCCCTGACCCTGTCGCCAATGATGGCCGCGAACATTTTCCGCAAGGAGCAGGAAGAGACATGGCTGATGCATAAAATCGACGCCGGCTTTGACCGGCTGCATCAAGCCTATCAACGTCGTCTGCATGGTTCGCTCGATACCTGGATGGTGCAGATTGTCATGGGGGTCATGTTGCTGATCGGTGTGGTCTACCTGTTTGCCACCTCCGCCTCGGAGCTGGCACCGCAGGAAGACAGAGGGCTGGTTGCAGCCCACATGTCGGGTGCACCCAACGCCACCGCACAACAGATGCAGCTTTATGCCAAACAGGTGTTTGATCTGGCCAAAGAGTTGCCTGAATACGACCAGATGTTCCAGCTGACCGGCATGCCGACAATCAATCAGGGTATTGGCGGTGTACTGTTCAAGCCGTGGGATGAGCGTGATCGCAGTGCTAAAGAACTGCAGCAGGTACTGCAACAGAAGTGGAGTACCATTGCCGGCGCACATATCGCCGCCTTCCAGTTCCCATCCCTGCCGGGATCCCGCGGTCTGCCGCTGCAATTTGTCATCAAGACAACCGAGAGCTTTGAAAACCTCAATCAGGTTGCTCAGGAGGTGGTCGGCAAGGCACAGGCCAGCGGCATGTTCTTTTTTGTCGATAGCGATCTGAAAATCGATAAACCGCAGGCAACGCTGCAGGTGGATCGGGATATGGTCAGTACACTGGGACTGACCCAGCGCGATGTAGGCAACTCGCTCGGTGCCGCGCTTGGCGGCGGTTATGTGAACTATTTCTCCATTGAGGGACGCTCCTACCGGGTCATCCCGCAGGTACTGCAGACGCACAGGCTTAATCCCGAGCAGGTGCTGGATTATTATATCCGCGCTGCCGATGGCACCGTCATTCCCGCCTCAACCGTGGCTACCATTACGCATGAGGTGGTACCTGAATCGATCAACCGTTTCCAGCAGCTGAATTCGGCAACCATTCAGGGTGTCTATGCACCGGGGGTATCGCAACAGCAGGTGCTGGAGTTCATGCGCAATGCGCTGAAAGAGATCGTGCCATCCGGTTATTCGGTCGACTACTCCGGTCAGTCGCGCCAGTTCATGCAGGAGTCCGGCGGCTTTGTCTTCACCATGCTGTTTGCGCTGGTCATCGTATTTCTGGCACTCTCCATCCAGTTTAACAGCTTCCGCGATCCGATCGTGATTCTGGTTTCGGTACCGATGGCCCTGCTCGGCGCACTGCTGTTTATCAATCTGGGCGCCACAACCCTCAATATCTATACGCAGGTGGGACTGGTAACACTGATGGGACTGATCAGTAAACACGGCATTCTGATTGTTCAGTTTGCCAATGATTTGCAGATAGCCGGTCGCAGCAAGCGCGAAGCGATCGAGGAGGCCGCAGCCATTCGTCTGCGTCCGATTCTGATGACCACTGCAGCCATGGTACTCGGTGTGCTGCCGCTGGTGATGGCCAGCGGTGCGGGTGCTGCCGGTCGTCAGGCGATGGGTATTGTGATCTGCTCAGGCCTATCCATCGGCACACTGTTCACACTGTTTGTCGTGCCTGCCGTCTACATGCTGCTGGCCACCGACCGCAGCAAGGTGGTAGCGGTACCGGCATAGTTTGAATTTTTAATTCACCATACAGATTCTGATGTCTGACGGTGTAGATGAGTGATTCATTCAAAATGCGTACGGTCTTTTAAGGCCGTACTGATGCCGCATTTCACTTATCCATAGTCGGTGTATTGAACACCAGTATATATATTTCAATACATAATGCGGCTTTGCCAATATACTCCTGACGGAATCAAGCAATCCCAATGCTTTGACGACGCATCAGGTAGATACCGTTTTCCTCAGGTTCGTCTGTAAAGGAGAAAATTGAGATGCCGGCCCCGTCAAAAAGATACTTATACTTATTAATATATTTGGGCAAATCAGGAACAGCATGAAGCTTATATTAAATAACGGTCGCAATAATCATGGGCGCCGCTTGGTTGAATTAATTGAGACTTCTAAAAAAAATTATACTTTGCACTGGCTGGATCAACTTAGAAGGAGTTGAGAAAATATTCCCGGCACTAGAAAAAGCATCAAGAAGAAATTCTGAAATCATCCTATACACTAATAAAAAACATACGGACGAATATTGTATTAATCGATTCACTGCTGTCCGGTTAAACATTGATCAGGCTCAGTTGGTTTAAATTTTCAGTTGGTTGTCGTTTTGGTGGAGGCGATTGTTTCATCACTAAT
>PFXI01000038.1 GCA_002791575.1 Zetaproteobacteria bacterium CG_4_9_14_3_um_filter_54_145
AATTAGTGATGAAACAATCGCCTCCACCAAAACGACAACCAACTGAAAATTTAAACCAACTGAGCCTGATCAATGTTTAACCGGACAGCAGTGAATTTGAATAATTAATAAAAACACACCAATCTCCCAATTTCCATGAGAGAGAAAAGCTCCTGGCGCAAACATCACTATAATTATTAATGAGCTTGCACCTGCAGCATGTACCCCAGCTAAACGACTATTCATTACGACTCCCAACTAACCACCCAATTTAATAAGCGCCTCAAAACAACATGCCCGAGATACTATTTCTCCAGAGCAGTCTCTAAAGTAAGCGAATTGCTATACGGATAAATGGGACGTTACCCTTTATCACGCTGGGTAATATGATGAATTTAAAGGGTAGCGTCCCCTTTACATTAAAAGCCCCTCTCAAGTCAATTGTTAGGTGCTGGGTTATTTGGATATTTCATCAATAATTTTTTGGCCATCTGGCATTCCTGCCATTGTTCTTAGAAATACTACATTTCTTCCCAGTATCATTTTGATTTTCGCTGCAGTCAAAGCCTTTTCTAATACAGTGAAGTCCGTTAACTCTTGATAATGGCACTCGTCCTTGTTTCCATCACGCACTTTTTTCTTGGTCGTTCCAGTACCTTTTCCGTATGCAACAATTCCTACACCATTTTCATACAGAAATACTACATCGCCTTCTTTGATTCTATTAATATTGTATTTCCAAGGGTCGTAGAATGCTGCGGCAATACCAAGACTAATCATCTGTTCTTGATCATTTTCATTATGCCTTCTATTGGTATTAAGCACATGAAAATTAGCAAAAACATCCTCTTCCTTTTCTAGTTCTAACTCAGCTACTTCAACCCCCGCTTCTACTAATTTTAGAATAGCCTCTTGCTTGGAAATGCCTAATTTTTCGGCCAATTCCTCGATGTACAGATGAAGCTCTTTAGGCATCCGTACGGTTGTAGCAACCAGCCCTTTATTAGCGGCCTTCGATTTTCTGATTAATGTTTTAAGTTCAGACATGATTACGCTCCCTTGAATGTACAGGAACTATATCCTTGATTCAATGCAGATGCAAATATGAATCTTCAGTGATTGTTATAAGCATCTGGATGGCTAGGGTGATACGAGCACATAACTTATTAATAGGTATATGTATCTGTTTGCATGGCGATCATAATCCCCTCCCTCCGATTACCTGAGCTTGAGCATAGATTAGAACACTTTATGTGGCAAATTGAATGATGCGTTATACTTTTACCCGTAAATATCGTGGATAGGTAGCGTTAGATATAATCAGGCATATTGATATTCCTTGGTATATACCGCCATCGAATGGCCGGGAGATAGGGATCAGGACTCGTTTCGCGCATTCATCCCTATTAAAGTGAATGGCCGTTCATGGCCGGAAACAGCCTCTCGGAAAACTAAATACAGTGCTGGGTGACTGTTGTTTGGGTCACGACAGTGCGCTGGACCCAAACTTTATCAATATCAGGCTGCGACACCCATGGCATCACGATCGATCAGCCACTCGCCATCAGCGATGGCGGCAATCGGCAGCGGCTCCCCTGCCCTGATGCGCGCCAGCGCCTCCGCCTTGCCCTTGCCGGCCACCATCAGGATGCGGTGACGGGCGTTATTTAGCAGGCCATAGCCCATACTGACACGCTCTGGCGGTGGCTTCGGTGAATCATATACCGGCACCGCCAGCCGCTTATCCTGCAAGGCAGGATTATCCGGAAACAGGCTGGCGGTATGCCCGTCTTCGCCCATACCGAGCAGCACAATATCCATCACAGGGGCAGCAGCGAGCAGTTTTACATAAGCTTGAGCAGCCAGCTCCGGCCCCAGTTCGGCCGGCATGCGGTACACCTGTTCAGGCGGCACAGGCACGTGCGACAGCAGTGCTGCATCCGCCATCGTGTCATTGCGCTCCGCATCGCCAACCGGCAGGCAGCGCTCATCCCCGAACCAGATATGCAGCGACGCCCACGGCAGATCCATATCGCGCAGTAATTCATAACAGCGTTTCGGGGTCGAGCCGCCGGCCAGCACCAGATGGCAGACACCGTTTATAGCTACAGCATCAGAGCAGAGTTCAGCCACCCGCCTGGCAGCGTATCCGGCCAGAGCCTCCGGGTTTTCAAACAGCTGTTCTGACATCACTCGCTATCTGTAGTTGCAGCTTTGATCGCATGACCACCAAAACCGGCACGCTGGGCATTCACAATCTTGCCGGCAAAAGCATCTTTCTGGCGACTGCGGAAACGCATCTGCAGAGCCAGTGTCAGCACAGGTGTCGGAATACCCAGATCGATCGATTCATTCACGGTCCAGCGCCCTTCGCCGGAATCATCCATCCAGTCGGACATACTGGAGAGATCACCATCCTGCTCCAGCGCATCGCCGGTCAGATCCAGCAACCAGGAGCTGACCACCGAGCCGTGCTGCCAGACACGTGAGATCTGATGCATATCCAGATCAAACTCCTCTTTGGCCTGCATCAGCTCAAAACCTTCAGCAAAGGCCTGCATCATGCCGTACTCGATACCGTTGTGGACCATCTTGACGAAGTGGCCGGAACCGACCGGACCTACGTGGCCCCAGCCCTTGCCGTCGTTGGAAGCAAGCGTGGTCAGAGCCGGTGCAATCAGCGCAATCGCGGTATCGGTGCCGCCAATCATCAGGCTGTATCCGTTTTGCAGACCCCACACACCGCCGGAGGTACCGCAATCGGCAAACAGAATACCCTGCTCCGCCAACTCACGCCCGCGCCGCTGCCCCTCTTTGTAATTGGAGTTGCCACCATCAATAATCAGATCGCCACTCTCAACGCCTGCCTGCAACAGTGCAGCGATCGTCGAATCGACAAACTGGTGCGGCACCATCACCCAGATCACGCGCGGAGCCGGTAGCTGGGCAATCACATCCTGCAGGTTCTCTGCCGCAGTAACTGTGGCAAATTCAGCTGCCAGCACTGCACCCGGAGCGCTATCCAGATCATAGGCCACCACCTCGTGGCCGCCGCCTGCCAACCTTTTCACCATATTGCCGCCCATGCGACCCAGACCGATCATTGCTAACTTCATCTCATTCTCCATTTGTATGTCATACCACCAAAACCGTTCAACACAGTATCAGCGCTTCTCTCAACCTAATCCTCTGATGTCAGCCATTCCTGTGCATCAACAATCACATTATAACGCTCACGTGCTACCTGCATCAGTTGCTTGGCAAACTGCGGCCTGTCCATCAGCACCTTGCAGAAATCGCGTTTATCCATCAGATAGAGTGCACAATAGGTCACCGCACGCACCGATGCACGACGCTGCTTGGTCACCAGCAGGCTTAATTCACCGAATACCTGTCCACCACTGAGGGTTGTCACCGCATTGCCTTCGGCATCGATCACATCGACGCTGCCCATCTCGATAATGAACAGCTCCCGCCCTTCCGTACCCAACCTTACAATTTCATCACCGGCATTGAACACCACCGGCTTGAGCATCATGGCAAAGGCATTGAGCATGGTCTTACCGCTACCCTCAAACATCGGCACACGCTCCAGCGCCTGCTTCGGTGTACGTGCCAGCCAGCGCCTGTGCTCGGGTGCAGGCAAGCTGAATGCCGCCTTCGGCCCCCAGGAGCCGAACGGATAATTGGGAAAATCACGCGCCTTCTCTTCACCCCAGACATCCAGTACCGGCTGCACAATGCGCCACGATGTCTCAACCAGATCGGAGCGGGAAAACAGTGAAGCATCACCACGCATGCAATCGTGCAGCATGGTCTCATAGCCTGTTCCCGGATGGGCGGTAAAGGCTTCGTCATACTCAAAGTTCATATTGACCTTGCGCATATGCATCGATGGCCCCGGCCGCTTGGCCAGAAAACGAATCTCAATACCTTCATTGGGCTGGATGCGGAAAATCAGCTGATTAGCCTCCAGCTGCCCTGCAGCCGGTGTCCCCTTGAAGGTAAACTCGGGCGCGCGGCGAAACTGCACGACGATCTCGGTGGACTTGGTGCGCAAGCCCTTGCCCGAGCGTAGAAATACCGGCACACCATGCCAGCGCCAGTTATCGATACGCAGTTTCAGTGCCGCATAGGTTTCCGTATTGGAATGGGGATCAACCAGGTGCTCTTCACGGTATGCTTTAGCTTCCGTACCGTCCGGCTTGACCCCTTCGTCATACTGCCCGCGTACGGCATTATAGCGCACCTCTTCCGGCTTCATGATGCGCACGGCACTGAGCAGTTTGAACTTTTCATTACGAATCGCTTCAGCATCAAACGACACAGGTGGCTCCATGCAGAGATAGGCCATCATCTGAAACAGGTGATTCTGAATCATATCGCGCATCACGCCCGATTTATCGTAATAACCGCCACGCCACTCCACGCCTACCTGCTCGGTAGCGGTGATCTGAATGTGGTCGATATGGGTGCGATTCCACAGCGGCTCGAACATGCCATTGGCAAAGCGAAAGGCGAGCAGATTCTGCACCGTCTCCTTGCCCAGATAATGGTCAATGCGGTAGACCTGCCGCTCTTTCCAGTAAGTGAGAATTTCGCCATTAAGCGACAGCGCCGATGCCAGATCCATACCAAACGGCTTTTCAACAATAATGCGCCGCCAACCATCATCTTCAACATTGAGGCCGACCGACTCCAGCCCCGAAGAGATCATCCCGAACACGGCCGGCGGTGTGGCCATATAAAACAGCACATTACTGCCGATGGCATATTGATCACCAAGCGTCTGCAGCAGTGACTTCAACTCTGCGAAGGCATGCTTATCGTCAAATCTTGCTTTCAGATAATGAATTCTGTCGCAAAATGTCGCCCATGCCGTAGCGTCAAACTGCTCCTGACGTGAATACTTCTGCACATCGGCACTCATCCTGAGCTGAAACGATGCGGTAGTGTAATCGTCCATCGCCATACCGAGGATGGCAAATGTGTCCGGCAACAGTCCGTCGCAGTAGAGATTAAACAGCGAGGGGATCAGCAGTCGCTTGGTCAGATCACCCGATGCACCGAACACCACAAGAATACAGGGGTCGGGCGCTTCACCCTGCTGGTTCAATGCGTCCAGGAAATCAGGTGAGTTATCCTGCCTGCTTTGATCATCCATCGTATTCACGTCCAGAGTTGCGGCTGCTGCGCAGGGAATTACATCTAAAGCCTTGGCAAAAAATGCCGCTGCAACCTACTCCGGCCCGCACATTAATGCCAAGGGAATCACCTCAGGCCCCGCCTCGCGCCACTATTCCGCCTGCAGCAGCTCCTGAAAGCAGGCATGCACCCGGGTCATACACAGCCGCAGTGCATCGGGCGAGTGAATAGCCGCATGTCGACGCATCGTCTCCCACTCCGTCGCATCCGCAGCAGCAGGCAGCTTGCCTATCGAGCGCCACAACTCCACCCGCAACGCATTCTCCATCTGCCGGTAATCCAGATAAGTGGTGGCCAGAAAAGCAGCACAGCGTTTCCATGCAGCGGGTGCTGCATCCGGCAGATGATGCAATATATCCACACTCCGCCTGCCGCTGCCACCAAAGGCCAGGCGCGCAAACTGGGCGAGAAATTCGATATCGACCAGCCCGCCTCTGTCATGTTTGAGATCAATGATCGCATCCGACTTACTGGCCAGGTGATCCAGCATCTTCGCTCGCATCGTCAGTACATCGGCAGCCAGCACACTCAGATCACGCTGCTGATCCAGCACTGCGGACACCACCGCCTCAACAGCGGCACACGCGGCCTCGGGACCAGCCACCGCGCGCGCGCGACACAGGGCCTGATGCTCCCATGTATGCGCTTCTTTAAATTGATAGTCGCTAAACCCGGCAATACTGGTCACCAACACACCTGAGCTGCCGGATGGGCGCAGACGCGCGTCGAATTCAAAACCGGCTCCGAATGGCGATTTGCCGGTAAGATACTGAATCATGCGGCGCCCGATGCGCTGACCATGCTCACCCAGCGTGCGCTGCCCCACCATCTCCGATGGCTTATCGTGCACCAGCACAAATACCATATCCAGATCGGAAACCAACCCCATCTCCCGGCTGCCGTGCTTGCCCATGGCCAGCGCCACAAAAGGGAAATCGGCCGGCAGCTGCATCTCATGCAGGCAGAGGCGCAGCGTGGCTCTTGTTGCCGCATCGGCCATATCGGCCAGCCAGCCGCCGATCATCATCGCATCGGCCGCGTGTGCATCCACAGCCAGAGCCGAGAGCAGGCGTGCCCTGTCCACCCAGCGTCCGATATCGGCCAGCATCTGCTCCACATCAGCAAAATCGTTCAGTGCATCCAGTTGTGCACAAGCATCGCGCGCATCGGTTTCACTGTGCTCCACCATCAACGGCCACTCCAGCCATGACGGGTCTTTTACAATATGATCCGCCAGATAGCGACTGGCAGAGAGTACACCGGTCAGCCAGTCGAGCGCCCCCTGATGTGTCGCCAGCAGATCGATCCAGGTAGCACGCCCGGCAATGGTATGAACCAACTGCGCAAACGCCTCCAGTGCCGTCACGCCATTGGCATCATCCAGCCAGCGCGGCATGGCCTGCGCCAGTATCCGCTCCACCTGTCCGCGACTGCGCTCCGGCAGCAGACCACGCGCCAGACATTCATTCACATGTGCCAGCGCCTGCTGCATGCGCTCCCGATCCGTTGCATCAAGCGGTGCCAACATCTCACCCTGCCCCGACAGCCAGCCATCTCCTGTATCTCCCTGCTCACCCAGCGGCTTGATAAAGCGACCGAAGGCCTCCTCGACAATAGCCGCATGACGAATCATCTGCTGCTCGATCTCCAGCATGCCGGTTGCGGCAGCCAGATAGGTGCCATAATCCTCGGGTAGTTTATGGATCTGCTCACCACGACGGGCCTGAATCGCATGTTCAATGCGACGCCAGAAGCGGTAGGCAGCCTTCAGGACCTCTACATCGGACTCCCCGATCACACCTGCCTGCTGCAGACGCTCTATGGCCTCCATACTGGGCTGCACCCTCAGGTCAATATTTCTGCCACCGTGCAGCAGTTGCAACGACTGGATAATGAACTCGATCTCACGAATACCACCCCTGCCCCGCTTTACATCAAAACCGGGCGCGATACCACCGCTGCCGGCCTGAGCGTCAATACGCCGCTTCATCTCGGCCAGTGCAGCCACCGTGGTATAATCGAGATAGCGGCGATAGATAAATGGCGCAATGCCGTCAACAAATGCCTGACCCAGTGCCAGATCGCCTGCCACAGGTCGCGCCTTGATCAGCATGGCGCGCTCCCATGTCTGGCCATATTCGAGGTAGTGGCTGAGTGTCATCTCCAGATGCAGCGCAATGGCTGAACCATCGCCGCCCGGACGCAGACGCATATCCACCGGCCAGACGATGCCATCTGCCGTACGCTCACTCATCAACCGGATCAGCATACGCGAGAGGTGCATATAATACTCTGCCGCCGGCACAGCCTGACGACCACCGACACTGCTACCGGAACCCTGCCAGACAAACAGCGGATCGACGTCCGAGCCGAGGTTGAGCTCCCGTCCGCCCAGCTTGCCCAGACCAATCACACAGAACGAACCATCTTCAATATGCCCGTAGCGCGGTGCAATCAGGCGCCCGGCCATAGTCAGTGCTTCATGCAGCAGCCCTGATGCAAAATCGGCAATCGCCCGATATGAGACATCCATATCGCCGCCCAGTCCCAGCTCCCACCAGATCAGATGGCGGTGGCCACGCTGCTTGCATTGGCGCAAATGGCGCATGCATGTCACCAGGTCGCTGCTCTCGCAGGGCGGAATCCACTCCTCGCTCTCATCGGGAAGCAAAGCCTTTTCAGCATCAACAAACAGGCTCAGCCACGCTTCGTTTGTAGCCGTGCGCATCAACATGGTAAACAGCGGCGAGATCTTAAATAGCCGCTGCGCATCTTTCTGCAGGCTTGCCGGAACGTGGTTAAGGATGGCATCGATTTTATCTGTCATTGCATGAGTATGACCGCGCATCCGTCAAAGGTAAAAAGCTTCATGCTCCCTTCCCCCTCTAGCAGGCTGCCAGCCCGGCAAGTTCAAACCTAATGGTCAAAGGCATGCATGCCCCAGGGCACCTTCTCTGGCTACGCACCACAGGCATTTCCTGCGCTTACCATTCACCTTGCCGCGAAGGAACAAGCGTCGGCGCTCCCGACGCGCGATAGGCTTGGACTAAAGGCCGAGGAAAGACGAAGTATTTGAACAGAATCTCTGATGACTTGGGTATTCATGCGCAATCGCGCGTCACAGTATTGCTGGTATTATCTTTCAATTGCCTTGCTTTTCCTTTGCGCTCCTTTGCGTCCGCTGCGGTGAAATGCTGTTGACTCTGATCATTTAGCAGTAGTGAATAGTTACGAAAGAACAAGTAAATGAATGCGCTTGCATATCAGTGCATTACTACACCCCCTCCAGGCCAATAGATCCTTCCCGTAACCTTTCGATGAAGCACAAAAAAGGCCGCCCGATGGGCGGCCTTTCTGTGCTGATTTCGTTTGCGATAAACCGCAGCGATTAGCAGGAGTAGTACAGTTCCATCTCTTTCGGATGCGGACGCATACGCACTTCATTGAGCTCTTCCATCTTCAGCTCGATGTAGGCATCGATCATATCGTCGTCCATAACGCCACCGGACTTCAGGAAGTCACGATCAGCACTCAGCGCGTTCAGAGCCTCTTCCAGACTGCCACAGACAGTCGGGATCAATTTGCCCTCTTCCGGCGGCAGATCATAGAGATTCTTGTCAGCCGCTTCGCCCGGATCGATCTTGTTGGCGATGCCGTCGAGACCGGCCATCATCATGGCAGTGAATGCCAGATAAGGGTTGGCCGTGCAGTCAGGGAAACGCACTTCGATGCGGCGACCCTTGGGTGAGTTGACAACAGGGATACGGATGGAAGCTGAGCGGTTACGGTTGGAGTAAGCCAGCATGACCGGCGCTTCGAAGCCCGGAACCAGACGCTTGTAGGAGTTGGTCGAGCCATTGGTAAATGCGTTCAATGCCTTGGCATGCTTGATGATACCACCGATGTAGTAGAGCGCTTCCTGAGACAGGTTCGCGTACTTGTCGCCGGCAAACAGGTTCTCGCCATTCTTCCACAGTGACTGATGCACATGCATCGCAGATCCGTTGTCGTTGTAGATAGGCTTGGGCATGAAGGTTGCAGTCTTGCCATGAGCATGGGCCACATTGTGCACCACATACTTGTACCACTGGGCCTTGTCAGCCTGTTCGATCAGCTCACCGAAACGCATTGCCAGCTCGCACTGACCGGCTGTTGCCACTTCATGGTGGTGACACTCCATATGGATGCCCAGATCGGTCATCACCAGTGACATGTCGTTACGGATTTCGTGCAGGGAATCAACCGGTGGCACAGGGAAATAGCCACCCTTGACGCGCGGGCGATGGCCGTAGTTACGCATCATGCCTTCGGAGGCATCGGCAAAGTTCTTGTTCGAGTTCCAGGCTGCTTCTTCGGATTCGATCTGGTAGCCGCAGCCACCCATATCATTGTTCCAGGTAATACCGTCAAAGATGAAAAACTCCAGTTCAGGACCGAAGTAAGCGGTATCCGCAATGCCGGCACTACGGATGTAGCTCAGTGCGCGCTGCGCAACCTGACGCGGACAACGGTTGTAATCCTGACCTGTAATCGGATCGATCACCTGAGCGACCAGCACAACGGTGGAGGCTTCGAAGAACGGGTCGATACGTGCACTTTCCGGATCCGGAATCAACGCCATGTCTGAATTATTAATATCACACCAGCCGGCAACAGATGAGCCATCAAAGGCGAAACCGTCTTCGAAGGAATCTTCGCTCAACTCATGCGCTGGAAAGGTTACGTGCTGCCATTTGCCGCGTGTATCGGTAAACCGAACGTCAACAAAATCGCACTCATTTTCTTTTATCAGGTCAAAGACCTTCTGAATTGCGTCACTCACAATAAACTCCTCTCTTTAGTAAATAAAACAGAAAACCCCACCCGTTCAGATCAGGAAGCGCCACTTTGTCATAACATATTCCGGATGGCAACTGATGACAATCCGGTCAAAAAATCAGATTGCATCCCCGTCACGCTCACCCGTACGAATCCGGATTACCCGCTCAACCGATGAGACAAAAATCTTGCCGTCGCCAACCTTGCCGGTTTTGGCTGCGCCACAAATCGCCTTCAGGGCCTCTTCAAGACGCGCCTCAACTACCACCACCTCAATCTTCACCTTGGGTACAAAATCAACAACATATTCAGCACCGCGATAGAGTTCGGTATGCCCTTTCTGGCGGCCATGCCCCTTTACCTCGGTAATGGTCATACCATCAATACCCATTTCACTCAGCGCATCTTTTACATCATCAATCTTGAACGGTTTGATCACTGCTTCAATCTTTTTCATGCATTCTCCTTCCATCTAAAATCATATCATCATTTCACCACGGAACAACGATGCAGCCCAGAGTAGCGCAACATTGCGTATGACCCTGTCTGCATCTTCAATCATCAATGCTGGCCAACAGTCACAGCATGCCTGCTTCTGCTCATTCGCGGAAAGCATGCGTGATCGGATAACGTCGATCACGACCGAAAGCACGCTCGGTAATTTTCACGCCCGGTGCCGCCTGCCGGCGTTTGTATTCGGCCAGTTGCAACATGCGCACAATTCTTTTTACTTCGGCACGATCATAACCGCGCGCGGTGATTTCTTCCACGCCCAGTCTCTCTTCGATGCTGGCTGAGAGGATGGCATCGAGTACTGCATAATCGGGCAGAGAGTCCGAATCCTTTTGATCAGGCCTGAGCTCTGCTGACGGCGGCTTGGTGATGGTATTTTCCGGTATCACCTCACGCTCACGGTTCAACCAGCGACACAGGGCAAACACCTGTGTCTTGTATACATCCTTGAGTACGGCAAAACCGCCGGCCATATCGCCATACAGGGTCGCATAGCCAACCGCCATCTCGGACTTGTTGCCGGTGGTCAGCACCATCCGACCCGTCTTGTTCGAAATCGCCATCAGCAACAGACCGCGCATGCGCGCCTGAATATTTTCTTCAGTGACATCCGGCGCCGATTTGTCCCAGGCGGCAAAGGTGGCGCTCAGCGTCTGTTCAACCGCATCAACGCCATCGGCAATCGGCAGTGTAATCGCATCAATGCCCAGATGAGTCACCAGCGCCTCGGCATCATCAATCGAGTGGTCGCTCGAATAATGCGATGGCAGCAGCACGCCGAGCACATTCGCCGCCCCCAGCGCATCCACAGCAACAGCAGCGGTCAACGCCGAATCAATACCCCCGGACAGACCGATGACCACCTGTGTGCAGCCATTGCGCAGTACATAATCGGATACGCCCATCACCAGTGCCTGATACACCTGCTCTATCGACTCGGATAGTGGCGTGATTTGCGTCTGCCCGACAGCGGCCAGATCCACCACACCGCTCCACGGCTCCAGCAGCGGCGCGCGCATGATCAGGTTACCTTCAGCATCGACAACATGTGAGCCGCCGTCAAATACCACTTCATCCTGACCGCCAACCGGGTTCACATATACAAGGGCCGCGCGAAAGCTAATCGCACGACGCCGCACCAGCGCCTCCCGCACAGCCTGCTTGCCGACATGAAACGGCGAAGCGTTCAGATTCAGCCAGACATCGCAGGCCAGCTGCTGCTGCCTGAGCGCCAGCTCATCATGCCACAGGTCTTCACATATGCCGACACCAACGCGCCAGCCATTGATCACAAACAGGCAGTCCGCGCCATCGCCCGGTTCAAAATAACGGCGTTCGTCAAAGACACCGTAATTGGGCAGAAACTGCTTGTCATACACACCGACAAGCTTGCCATGCTGGGCCAGCATGACGCTGTTTCTCAGCATATCACCGCACTGCCGTGGTGCACCGAATGCAACACAGGTATTGCGACTGCCCTTCACAACAGCGGCAACAGCATCATTGACCTCCCTCATGAAAGCCGGGCGTAGCAGCAGATCTTCAGGCGGGTAGCCGGTAATCACCAGCTCAGGCAGCACCACCAGATCACACAGTGCATGCTCCGCCTCTGCCATGGCATCGAAAACCAGGCGGCGATTACCGTTTAAATCACCAACACGCGGGGCAACCTGAGCGATAAATATTTTCACAATGCTACCTCAACCAGCGCTTTATCACGGCACAGGGAGACAAACATGGCGTCACCGTAGGAGTAGAAACGGTACCCCTCCTGTTTGGCATGTTCATACGCTGCCAGCACCCGCTCCCTTCCGGCCAGAGCCGAGACAAGCATGATCAGCGTGGATTTCGGCAGGTGAAAATTAGTCAGCAGGGCATCAACCATGCGAAAATGGTAGCCGGATGTAATAAATATGGAAGTGCGACCGGAGCCGGCCACCAGCTCTCCGCTCTGCCCGGCCGCTTCCAGCGTTCTTAAGCTGGTGGTCCCGACCGCCACAACACGCCGACCCTCGGCGCGGGCTCTGTTCACTGCAGCAGCTGCTTCAGCAGAGACGATATAACCCTCTTCATGCATCACATGCTCATCCAGATGCTCTACCTGTACCGGCTGAAATGTACCCGGGCCGACATGCAGGGTCACATGCGCAAACTCCGCCCCCGCATCCTGCATTGCACGCATCAGCTCCGTTGTCAGATGCAGACCGGCAGTCGGTGCCGCCACGGCGCCGGCATGACGCGCAAATACAGTCTGGTAGCGCTTTTTATCCTCTTCAGAATCGGGCCGGTTAATGTAAGGCGGCAACGGCATATGCCCATACGTCTCAATCGCCACCGGCACATCATCAGCCTGCAATGCCACGATGATATCTTTGCCTTCGCGCGCCAGCACCGTGGCAGAAAATGTATCGGAAAAGGCAATCACCGTACCCGCTTTCAACGGCTTGTTGGCCTTGCCCCAGGCACGCCATACATCGGTTTTGTCGGTTGCTTCCAGCAGAAGCACTTCAGCCTTGCCACCGCTTTGCTTCTGCCCGACCAGACGCGCCGGAATCACCTTGGTATCATTGATTACCCAGAGATCGCCGGGCTGCACCATCTGCGCTAACTCACGAATCCAGCGGTCGGCCAATGTCCCGTCGGGTGCCGAGACATCAAGCAGGCGGGCGGCATCCCGCTGCCGCAGCGGCTGGCTGGCAATACAGTGTTCAGGCAGATGAAAATCGTAGTCACTCACTCGCATAATGGCCAACACTACTCTGCGTGTGTTTCAATGGAACAGGCTAATCGGTTGATGCGATAATTTTCACCCTCGCACAATAAGGAGGGAAACCGAAACGATAACATTTCATCGTTCTGCTTTCAGGATAAAGCGGACAGTGACATGGATAAATCAAGCCCCATGCACGACCTCGTACAGCAGCGACTTCAGCGCCTTGGCCTTGAATGGCTTTTGTAGAAAACCATCCGGCCGGTCACCGGTAATGAGCTTGCCGGCCTCAACTTCCGAGTAGCCGGAAACCAGCACAATAGGCACGCTTCTGTCAATCTCACGCATGGCAATCATAGCCTCGGCTCCACCCATCACCGGCATCGTCATATCCAGCAGCACAACCGCCAATTTGTCGTGATGTTTTTTAAACATGGCGACGCCATCCCGGCCATCATCTGCGGTCAACACCTCAAAATCCAGTTTCTTGACAAAGCTGGCAGCCACAGAGCGAACGCGCAGGTCATCATCCACCAGCAGCACCGTGCCGCCACCACGCCACGCCTCGACCTCCATCGTTGTTACCATCTGCTCTTTCACACTCTGATCCGTTGACGGCAGGTAGACGCGAAACGCGGTTCCCTTACCCGGCGTACTGAACAACTGAATGGCACCATGATGCCCCTGCACAATTCCCAGCACTGCCGACAGCCCCAGTCCGCTACCCGTCTCCTTGGTAGTGAAAAACGGATCGAATATTTTCGCCTTCATGGCATGATCCATACCACAACCGTTATCACGTACTTCGACGACCACATATTCGCCTTCAGGCAACTCCACACCATGATACAGCTTATCCAGCAACTCGCGCTGCATATACCTCGTCCCGCTGGAGAGCTTGATTTCACCGGTCTGTGCACCGATGGCATCGGCAGAATTGACAATAAAGTTCAGAATCAGCTGTTGAATCTGGGCGGGATCCCCTTCAACGCCGGGCAGCCTCGGGTCCAGCTTTATTTTCAGAACGATGTTATCGCCAACCGATGCACGGATCAGTCTGCCCATGGAGCGAACCATCTCATTGATATCCAGCACTTCCAGCTCGTAACTGCCCTTGCCTGCATAAGCCAGCATCTGCTTGCACAACTCGGCGGCATGATCACAGGTGACGACAATATTTTCGATATGCACTGCCACCGGCGATTTCCCATCCACGCTATCAAGAGCCAGCTCGGCATTGCCCATGATCGCGGCCAGCAGATTATTAAAATCATGGGCTATACCGCCGGCCAGCACACCGAGCGACTCCAGCCGCTGGGCATGCTCCAGTTGTGCCTTGAGCTCATGATGCGCCTTATCCTGCTGTTTACGCTCGCTGGCATCCTCGGCTGTCACCAGAAAGGCAGGATCGCCCTCGATAACAATCGGGCAGGACTGTAACCGGGCAGCAAATTCGTCGCCGTTGCAACGCAATATCCGCATATCCTCCATGGGCGCAGGACGCCCTGTCTCGGACATGTGACGAATACGTTCATTCATCAGCTTGTGGTCATCTCTGTGAACGCAATCGAAGATCGATGTGCCGATCACCGCCTCTGGTCCCTCTGCCCCGAGCAAACGGGCCGCTGCCGGATTGCAATAGATCCAGCGTCCATCCCGGTGCACGGCAATCGCATGCGGCAGCGCATCCAACAGCGCCCGATGACTACCCCGACTTTCACTCAATACATGTTTTTCATGCTTCAGCTGCCGGGTGGTATCATCCAGCAGACCATCCTTGAGCAGGGCAACCCGCTCCATTGAGCGGGCGGTAAACAGGGCAATCAGGGTAAATGGCACATACGCCAGGCCGATATAGAGCAGCTTCAGCCAGTCATAGTCAGAGAAAAAGAGGTTGCCGCCAGCGATCAGTGCAGCATAGAGCAGGCTCCAGAGCAGGCCTGCCCGCGTGCCTGCCACCATACAGGCAATAAACGGAATACCGAAACTCCAGATAAAACCGATGCCGGAAATACCGCCGGTAAAAAAGAGCATTGAGAACAGCAAAACAGGGTGCAGAATAAACAGGTTTTTCAGCAGAGCCAAAGGCCCGTCAAAACGACTCCACAACACCAGACAGGCAAGCGTTGCAATCATCATCAATTCGATATTGGCCAGCGTAACCAGGCCAAGCATCAGGTTGGCCGCACCAAATGCACCCACAAATGCGATCGCTACCAACAGACAGCGCACGAGCATCTGCATTTGAATACCGGTTGTAGTTACAGCCACATCAGATTGCATCGCTACCCCCTCTGTAAAAATCCGTTATCTTATAGCAGAAACCGCCCTGTTCAACAACTCAGCCGCTACTGCAGTATGGACGTCATTGTCGCCCTTAAATCCTCCGGTGTATATGGCTTATGCAGAAAGCCACCCAGCCCCTGGCCGATAAAGCGGGTCGTAGCCTCTTCCTCGCTGTAGCCACTGGAAAGCACTACTTTCACATCCGGGTTGATGCGGCGCAACGCATAAAAACATTCGGAGCCATCCATTTTCGGCATGGTCATATCCAGCAATACGGCCACAATTTCACCGGCATGTTGGCGATAGATATCGACTGCATCCTGCCCATTCACTGCCGTCAGCGTGGCAAACCCGATCTCTTCGAGCATCAGCACCGCCACTTCGCGGATAGTCTCCTCATCATCCACAACCAGCACCACCCCCTCGCCGAACGGGCCATGCTCCACCGCTATGGCATCCACAGAGAGCGACGCCGATGCCGACGAATCTTGTGCAATCGGCAACAACATTCTGAATGTCGCACCCTGCCCCGGTTCGCTGAACACCCGCAGCGCGCCGTGGTGACCACGCACAATACCCAGCACCGCACTCATACCCAGTCCGCGACCGGTAAATTTGGTGGTGAAAAACGGATCAAAAATCTTCTCTGCAGTTGCTGCATCCATACCACAACCTGTATCCGACACCTCCAGCCAGACGTAGCGCCCTTCCGGCAATGCTTTACGGGTCACCGAACTGCTCAGGTAATCCGCATCGGCCTGCATGACACCGGTACTGAATGAAATAACACCGCTCTGCTCACCGATCGCCTCGTTGGCATTGGTAATCAGATTCAATACCACCTGCTGAATCTGGGCCGCATCCGCCTCCACCATCGGTAACGACTCGTCCAGCTGATATGTCAGCTGCACATTTTTACCAATGGAGACCTCCATCAAGCGCGTCATCTCTGCCACCAGCAGAGAGAGGTTCAGCGGCTTGACGACAAACCGGCCCTTGCCGGAGTAGGCCAGCATCTGTCGGCACAGCTCGGATGCACGCCGGGATGACTCGGTGATTCGGCTCAACTGTACTCTGGCCGGAGAGGCATCACTCAGCCCCCGCTCAGCCATTGCTGCATTGCCCATAATGGCCGTCAGAATATTGTTAAAATCGTGCGCAATACCGCCGGCCAGAATACCGAGACTTTCCAGACGCTGTACATGCTCCATTTTACGGTTACGGCGCCTCTCTTCGGTGATCTCGTGCATAACCGTAATATGATGCGTCACCCGCCCCTCATCATCGATCACGGGCGACACGCTACGCTCGGTCGTCAGCAGTTCGCCCCGACTGTTTCTGATCACCAATTCGCCTTTCCAGATGTCACCGCCATTGACGGCAGCACAGATATCACAGCATAAAGCTGCATCAGCCTGATCGCTATGCAGCATAAGCTCAAACTGCCCGACCAACGCATGCAGCGTATAACCGGTCAAGCGCTCAAAAGCGGGGTTCACATATTGTATTCTGCTTTCATGATCGCTGATCATGATCATTTCCGCTGTATTTTCGACCGCAACAGCCATTTGCTGCAACCGGTTCACTGTTTGGATTTTATCGGTGACGTCCTCATGCATCAGCACCACTTCCATGATCCGGCCTGACCTGTCCTTCACCGGATAAATCCACGCCTTCACCCAACGATCACTGGCCGGACCGCTAAACATGCTATTTTCAGCGGGATTGTAATTGATTGCTGGTAACTCGCTTGCCTGACCGGCAAAACCGTCGCGTATACAGGGCATCACCCCTCGGGTCTCCAGCTGCTGATCTTCAAGGATACAATACCCTTCCACATCGGCGAGCCTCACACCCCAGAGCTGCTCCCATACCCGGTTAACCCTCAGCGTAAACCCATCGGGTGACAGAATCTGGATGCCCAGAGGTGATTGTTCGACAAGGGTACGGTAGCGCCTTTCCGCTGCCACCCGGTCACTGATATCACGTATCACTACCAGTGTTGCAGGTGCCCCATCCTCGACGCACGGAACACTCTGCACCTCACCGGTAAACAGGCTGCCATCCATGCGCAGGCTGAGCTGGATCATCAGTGGTGCCGGCTGGCTCTGTTGCATGCGCAACATCACGGCATCACGATCATCCGGGTGCACCCGATCCAGCACCTCGCTTCCGATCAATGCCGCATCCGTTGCCGCGCCGAACATCACCACAGCTGCCGGATTCACGTACAACCAGCGCCCGTTTCTATGCATGCCAACGCCATCGGGGATAATTTCGAACAGCTGCCGGAAGCGCCTCTCTGCTTCCGTGCGCGCCTTCAGATCTCGCTGTAGTTGGGCATGCATATCGGAAAGTTCAATGTTGGCAGCTTGGATTTTACGCATGGAATAGGCAATGCGGTAGAGCAGCATGGCAAGGTAGACCAGCAACAGCACCACCAGCCCGATCAGCCAGAGACGGCTATTATGATAGCTGGCGCAACTGCCCGTCATACAAGGCATCAAAACGCGATGCCACCAGAGCGATGATTTCCGGGGTGCCGCAATGCGCCACGACATCGACATGATCCTGAATACGGGGGGCATAATGCAACAGCAGATTAATATGGCGATCCAACCGCATCAGTCCTGCTTCCCTGATCAGCTTCTGCTGCTGCAGAATTTTCTGTTTCAGCTCCAGATTGTTCGGCTCCAGCAACCATTCGAACAGATCGCGGTTCAAATGCGTCAGCATGTGCTGCATATCCGGTCGCTGCAAGCCGATCTGTGAGGTTAGTACAGGCAGATAACGCTGCGAGTTAAGCAGAATACCCAGATCACTCTTGAAAGCTTCGGCTGCCGCTATCTGTGCATCAATAGTGGCCTTCAGCCCCTGCAGCACATCGCGCATCTCCACCATGCCGGCAAGCTGATCTGCCAGATTGTCATACAGCCGGTTCAGCTCGAGCAGGTCCGCTGTCAGATCGTCAAAATTACTGACCCGGTGATTCTGCAGCAACAGCATATCCACTTCACTGCGCGCATCTATGCCGATGATCTGTTCCAGATCCGTGTGCACCCGATGGAAGAAGCCGTCACTGAATCGCTGAACCTGCTGAAACTGGACAAAAACAACAACGATAAGAACCAGCAACACCATCAGATGCAGCTTCAATGTTATCGGTTTCATGGTGCTTCAGTCGATGGTGAAAATATCATCTGCTCGCGATCCTCTGGCTCCAGCGCATGCCCGTCATATCTGCCCGGCAGGGTATACAAAAAAGCGATAATCGAGCGCACATCTGCATCCGGGATGTTGCGTCCCAACTGATATTTGGACATGGTACGAATGGCTTCGGCCAGCGATTTGGCACTACCATCGTGAAAATAGGGTGCGGTGAGTACAGCCAGCCTGAGCGACGGTACCTTGAAACGATGCATATCCTCATCCAGCCCTGTCACATTGAATCGCCCGCGCGAGGTACTGTTTTCACCCGGATGGTCGGCAAAATAGTCAGCCATGACCCCCAGCACCTGAAACAGATTACCACCGACATTGCGGCCCTGATGACATGCCACACAGCCATAGGACTTGAACAGGGCATAGCCATGTTTCTCCGCTGCACTTATAGCCAGCTTATCGCCAAGCAGGTAGCGATCGAAGCGGGAGTCCGGCGTCACCAACGTCCGTTCAAATTCGGCTATGGCATGTTTTATATTGGTCACCGTCAGGCCAGTTGCATACAGTCGTAAAAAATCATTGCGATAGGGAATATCGGCCGCCAGCGACTTGAGCACATCGGGCCACGATGCAGCCATCTCCGCATGCGCTGTCACCGGACCCTCGATCTGCTCCTCCAGTGTTGCTGCGCGCCCGTCCCAGAACTGGGCAAAATTCAGTGCGGCATTAAACACTGTCGGGGAATTGACCGACCCTTCCAGCGCATCAACACCAAATGAGTGCTTCAGTCCGTCCGCTCCACCTCTCTCTTTCAGGTCGTGGCAGTGCGCACAAGAGATAGAGTGATCCCGCGACAGACGCACATCAAAAAACAGTTGTTTGCCCAATGCCGCCTTGCGGAAATCCACCGGCAGAGGAGTGATCGGCTGCACCGGTTCACCCGAGAGCTCCAGCCCCATGACATAACCGGAGTAGAACAGAGCCATGAGAAACACCGCAATGCGCATCTGTCCGCTCACATCGGCTCTCCCTTCAGGTCATTCACGGCTGCTGCCCCCCCCCCCCGATCACCTGCCCGAACATCTCCCGCAAGGCTTCAGGCGAATAAGGCTTCTGCAAAAAACCGGCAAGGCCCTTGCCGACAAAATGGGTAGTCGCCTCTTCCTCGCTGTAGCCGCTGGAGAGCACCACTTTCACATCCGGGTTGATGCGGCGCAACGCATAAAAACATGCGGAGCCATCCATTTTCGGCATTGTCATATCCAGCAGCACAGCCACGATTTCATCGGCATGCTGGCGATATACCGCCACCGCATCCTCTCCGTTCACTGCCGTCAGCGTGGCAAACCCGATCTCTTCGAGCATCATCACCGCCACTTCGCGGATGGTCTCCTCATCATCCACAACCAGCACCACCCCCTCGCCGAATGGAGCATGCTTCTCCACCGCTGCTGCATCCACAGACGCTGTCGCCGATGAACCCTCTGCAATCGGCAACAGCATCCTGAATGTCGCACCACGACCGGGTTCACTGCAGACCCGTAGCGCCCCATGGTGACCACGCACGATGCCCAGCACCGCACTCATACCCAGCCCGCGACCGGTAAATTTGGTGGTGAAAAACGGGTCGAATATCTTCGCCTCGGTTTTTGCATCCATACCGGCACCTGTATCCGCCACTTCCAGCCAGACATAACGGCCTTCGGGCAATAGATCCCCTGTAACCGAAGCATCCAGATATGCGGCATCGGCATGCATGACACCGGTAGTGAATGAGATAACCCCGTTCTTTTCACCGATAGCCTCACTGGCATTGGTAATCAGGTTCAATACCACCTGCTGAATCTGGGCCGCATCCGCCTCAACCAGAGGCAATGGCTCTGCCAGATCATATTTGATCACCACACTCTTGCTGATCGACACCTCCATCAGCCGCGTCATCTCCTCTACCAAAGCAGAGAGATTCAGTGATTTTACAACAAATTTACCCTTCCCGGAGTAGGCCAGCATCTGCCTGCACAGATCCGATGCACGAGCCGATGCCTCCTCAATGCGACCGAGCATGAGTCTGGCCGGTGATGCCTCATGCAACGCCCTGCCGGCCATCGCCGCATTGCCCATGATAGCCGTCAGAATATTGTTAAAATCGTGTGCAATACCGCCGGCCAGAATGCCGAGGCTTTCCAGGCGCTGCGTATGCTCCAGTTGCTCTGCATGCAGTTTTTCTGCTGTGATTCCCGTAGCACAACCAGCACGGCCACCTCATCATATTCGACAAAACGCACCCCCTGCACATCGGTCCAGAATTCACTGCCATCCATGCGCAGGTTTTTTTGCTGCATCAATGTCGCGGGCTTTGCATCTGACATCTCCGCCTGCATGCGCATGGACACCGCGCGCCGATAGTCAGGATGCACCCGATCCATGACCGCCGTACCAATCAGCTCTGTTTCCGAATCAGCGCCAAACATGCTTACTGCGGCCGGGTTCATATAGAGCCAGCAACCACCCCGATGCACGCACACGCCATCGGGTATCAGGTCGAACAACAGCCTGAAGCGTGCTTCACTCTGCCGCAACTCCTTGGTCTGTTCGGAGAGGAAGCTGCGCAACTCCTCGCGCCGGCGCTCCATGGTCAGCGTCATCTGCTGCAGTTCTCTGGCCTCTTCGGAGATCCTGACCGGCAGGCTAACCCAGTTTTCAGCCTCTTCACCAAAGGATTTCCGGATTTGTCGCAAATAATTTAACGGCTCATCGTCGCTCTTCAGCGTATCCAGCATCAGCGACATCTTCACCTGCGACAGAAATGCCACGCTGCGCATGCGCAGTGAGTTTTCCACCAGTGCCCGGCTGATCGCCGCCACCCTGTCCGATGCGAAGCGATGCGGAGCCCTGCTCATCCAGGCTCACCATCGAGATCAATGCCGCAAGGCAAGCCCTTGAGGTGCTCAAAGGCGCGCGCAACCAGATCACTCCCCTCTATCACCGAACCATGCTGGGGCAGGATGCGCTCAATATCCCAACGACGCTGCATACGCTCGAGTGAATGTGTCAGCACCTGATTGGATGGCATGTACAACTGATGGAAGCTGTCCATACGGAAAAAAGAGCTCTCATCATTGACGAACAGACTCCAGTCGCCCGACACCGCACCGAATATATCGCTGGTAAACAGGCTTTTCGTCTTGGTGTCATAGGTAACAATGGCACCGGGAGAGTGGCAATAGGGTGTGAACATGAACTCCAGCACGCGCCCGCTGTTCAGCGTAATGGCATAATCATGTTCCTCTACAGCATAAAATGCAGACTGGATGCCATAATGGCGAATCAGACGAATGGAGTTGGTATGCGCCGCCACTCTCAAATCCGCCCTGTCGATGATATCCTCTACCACCGGAATATTACTGCATACATCCGGATCCTGATGCTGGGCTACTAACAGTGAAATTTTTCCCGGATTGACCAGCTCCAGCACCTTGCGCATGACCTTGGGAAAGTCCGTCAGGGAGCCGGGATCAAGCAACACCGCTTCAGTATCTTTGCCATCACCATCAATCAACAGATAGGGATTGCAGTGCAGGTGTGCCTTTTCATCACTAAAGCCTACCCAGTATATATCGTCAGCCACCTTGATGGCATCTTCAAAATCAGACTTTTCCATATCCTCTCCCGCTCACTGCAACATATGGGGTGATTTTGTCGCCTTCCCCCAACTGCATGCAATGCCGCATCCTGCGCAGAGTGTTGATCCGGCCATGACTGGCTGGCCGGATCATACCTCTCCCACTAGCGAATAGTTTTAACGCCGTCCGCAGTCCCCATCAGCACTACATCCGCACCCTGATGTGAAAAAATACCGTTGGTGACTACACCCGGAATGCTGTTCAACTCATCTTCGAGTTCCCGCGCATCGGTGATTTTCAGGCCGTGCACATCAATAATGATATTGCCGTTATCGGTGGTATAACCCTCGCGCACCTTCGGTGTGCCGCCAAGCCCGACGACAATACCGGCCACCAGTTCGCGCGCCATCGGAATGACCTCAATCGGCAGCGGAAATGCGCCGAGATGTTCCACCTGTTTGCTTTCATCAACAATGCAGATAAAGGCATCGGATGCTGCAGCAACAATCTTCTCGCGCGTCAGCGCGCCGCCGCCGCCCTTGGTCAGGTTCTTGCCCGCATCAAATTCATCGGCACCGTCAATATAAACAGAAAGCGAATCGACCTTTGTCAGCGCCTTGTTCAGATCCAGCACCGTTATACCGTGCCCGGCAAGACGCACAGCGGTTGCTTCCGAACTGGCTACAGCACCGATGATATCATCTTTCATCGAGGCCAGCGCATCGATAAACATATTCGCTGTGGAGCCGGTACCTACACCTACGATGGTGCCCTGTTTTACATATTTAAGTGCCGCCTCAGCCACTTTCCGTTTCATTTCATCCTGGGTCATCTCTCACCCTCCTTCATTGTAAAACTGCAGGCTAACCTTATGCCCTGATTTGGGCAAAGCACCATGAGAGACACCCCAGGGCAATCGCATTAAAATCATGAGCAGCCATTGGTTGCAAAAATGGTTATTTCGACAATAACAGATTAAATTTGGTTAAGACGGA
>PFXI01000033.1 GCA_002791575.1 Zetaproteobacteria bacterium CG_4_9_14_3_um_filter_54_145
CGCCAGCCAGTCCTGCAACTCATCGCCCGCCATGAAGCCACGCCCGCGGGCGCGATAATAGGCCGATTCGGCAATCATCTGCTCACGCATTTCCGGTTGTAATATTCTTTTGCGCACACGTGTTCTGCTGCCTGCTTTTTTTGTGCTGTTGCTCATGATTGCTCCCTGCGGATATTTTTCGTGACGATAGGTGGGCCGTGACTGCGTCTGCACGCTTTATTTATCAATGGTGATCTTGCGCCGTTCGGTTTTTTCCGTTTTTGGAATGGTCAACTCCAGCATGCCGTTGTTGAATGACGCCTTGACGTTGTCGGTGTCGACATTGTCCGGCAAAGCGATCGTGCGACTGAAGGAGCCGTGCGAACATTCGCGACGGTAATAGTCGCCCTTCTCCTCTTTCTCCTCGTGGCTGGTTGAGCCCTTGATGGTGACCGTATTGTCGGCCACCGAAGCATCCAGATCATCTTTTTTGACACCCGGAATCTGCGCGCGTAATACCAGCTCATGGTCCCGATTAATCACATCCACTCGCGGCAGCAGTTTGCGCTCCAGCGGAGCCTCCCAGTCGCCGAGCAGGGAGTGCGGCCAGCGTAGCGGTGGCATCCAGCCGCGCGAAAAGAACGATTCAACCATGCGGTCCATCTCTTCAAACGGACTTAATCCACGCGCGCTCTCTCCCTCTTTTACCTTGACTGAGCCCTGATCTTTCTTTTCCTCTTTTGATAATAAGGATATCTGCTGCCTCCTTTTTTAGCATCTGTTTCAAATACCATCTGGAATCAGATGATTCCAGATGGTGAAATGGTTATAGATGGTGAAATGGTTATAGATGGTGAACTTCTGTTCCGGTATCAGAATAATTCTGATATTTTGGATATTCACTCTGATCGCACGGCATTATTGGCGGGTGTGGTATTCGGCTGCAGGCATTTTATTGCAGGGGATGATTGAGTGGTGCTTGGGAGCAGAGAAGGGGGTGCGAGGCGCAGTTGCTTTTCACCTGCGGTCATTCAGGAAGCCGGGTCAGATTGCAGTTGTGATACATGTTAAGGCGCGGATAAGCGGTGATACTTAATGTCTGCTTTTGATGTCTGGCGCATGATGTCGGTTGCCGCGCAGAGTGATTTTGATTCACCTGAGGACAGGTGGCGCTACTGCCGGTGCGTGGCGGGGTGAGTCGGCTAACATGCAGAGGAATGCCCCGTGCCATTTTGGGACCTTGTGCATGATGGGGGGGGGAGATGCGGCAGCCAAAACCGTGGATTTGGCAACTGCTAAAGCTCAGGAGAAGGAGTCTGCAAGGACATCAGCATTACTGGAAGCCTTAAAGGAAAACCCGGAAGCCACTGGCTTGCTAATAGCCAGTGCGGCAGATGCAGCCATGGATGCAGCAAATTCAGCAACGAGTGCATCGGAGATGGTAGCCATAGTGGCAAAAAAGCTTGCAGAAGCAGAAGCACTTACAGTAGTGCTCGCGGAAACTCTGGCCGAAGTAGAAAAAAAGGAATCAGTAGAAGCGGAAAAAGAAGCAAGGATCTAAGTTACAGTATCACTGATTTTCCGGGTGAATTAGGAACAGCCGCCGCGCCGCGCCATGCATGCGATGTGCGGGCTGCAGCGGAACTCAGTTCGTTGTAGCCTTTCTGTGTTGCCGCCTATGCCGGAAGAATCTCTTCAGCAGAGCGCCGCACGCATCGGCCATGACACCGGATGTGACTGCCGGCTGATGATTCAGCCGGCTATCGCTAAGGACCTGATAGAGTGATGTGACGGCCCCGGTTTTGGGATCATCAGCGCCGTAGACCACGCGCCCGATGCGCGCATGGACAATGGCGCCGGCACACATCGTGCACGGCTCCAGCGTGACATAGAGGGTGGCACCACTCAGCCGGTAATTGCCGGTAGCGGCACAGGCTGCCCGCATGGCGCGCATCTCCGCATGGGCCGAAGGATCGTGCAGCGTGATCGGGGCATTGTGGCCGGTAAATTCCTGGCCGTCGGCCAGAACCACCACTGCCCCGACAGGCACTTCGCCGTTTGCCGCTGCCGTTTCAGCCAGTAGCAGCGCTTTTTGCATATATCCAATGTCATCCATATCTCAAACCACCAAAATCATTCACCACGAAGTACACGAAGAGAAAGATATTCTATGTATGCTTTTACGCTTCGGATCCGGTGGCAATGTCATGTTAACTGGATAAAGACATTTGTCCGAAAATTTTACGCGTGCACGCAAACTGCTCCCCTGATTTTCCTTTGCGTCCTCTGCGGTGCATGCCGTTGACTCTGTTTATGATCTTAGTTTGGGGTCGAAGTAGTCGCGCAGCCCTTCACCGAGCAGGTTGTAGCCCAGCACGGTGATCAGGATAGCCAGCCCCGGAAACATCGACATCCACCAGGCGATCTGAATATTGTCCTTGCCTTCGGTCAGAATATTGCCCCATGAAGGATCCGGCGGTTGTACGCCAAGGCCGAGAAAGGAGAGGCCGGATTCAACCAGTACCGCGCCGGCAATGCCGAGCACGGCGGAAACCAGTACCGGCCCCATGGCATTGGGCAGCAGGTAGCGCCACATCATGCGAATCGGCGACACACCCAGCCCCTGGGCGGCATGGATAAATTCGCGCTGGCGCAGGCTGAGAAACTCCGCCCGCACGAGGCGTGCCACACCCATCCATGAGGTCAGTCCGATAACAATCATGATATTCCAGATCGAGGGCTCGAGAAAAGCGATAACGGCCAGAATCAGGAAGAAGGTGGGGAAGCAGAGTACCATATCGGTAGCGCGCATCAGCATGGCATCGGTGCGGCCGCCGGCGTAACCGGCTACGGCACCCAGCATCAGCCCGATCAGCAGTGAAATACCAACGGCAACAAAACCGACAGCCAGCGATACGCGTGCGCCATAGAGCATGCGGGAGAAGATATCGCGGCCGAGCGTGTCGGTGCCGCACCAGTGCTGCCAGGAGGGGGGCATCAGGATGACGCTGACATCGATATTAGTCGGGTCATAGGGTGCAATCCACGGGGCCAGCACAGCGAGCAGGGCAACTGTCGCGACAATGGTGCCGCCGATCAGGATCAGCGGATGCGCCAGCAGTCGCTGCAACGAACCCGGAGCATTGGCTGTGGCCGGAATCATGCCGGCGCTCATGACGTGGCACCGTGGCGGATGCGCGGATCAGCCCAGGCATAAGCGATATCGGCAATCAGATTGCCTAGCAGGGTAAGTACCGCGCCAATGACGGTAATGCCCATGACCAGCGGGTAGTCGCGCGCCATCACCGCTTCAAAAAAGAGCAGGCCCATGCCGGGCAGGGAGAAGAGTTGCTCGACAATGACCGAGCCGCCGATCAGGCCGGGGATAGAGAGGCCGAGCAGGGTGATAATGGGCAGTACCGCATTTTTCAGCGCCAGACGGTAGCGTATAGTACCTTCGGGCACGCCCATGGCGCGTGCGGTGGTGATGTAGTCGGCCCGGATGACATCGAGCATACCGGTGCGCATAAAACGTGACATGCCGGCGAGCCCGCCGATGGCTGAAACAAAGACCGGCAGCAGCAGGTGTTCGAGCAGGTCGAGTTGCTGTTGCCAGAAGCCCATCTGTTGCCAGCTGTAGTCGTGCAGGCCGGAAACGGGCAACCAGTTCAGGTTGACGCCGAGTCCGATCATTAGCAGCAGTCCCAGCCAGAAGGAGGGGATGGCAAATCCGATAAAGACAAACAGCGTCATACCCTTGTCGAACCAGGAGTCGCGCCGCACGGCACTGGCAACACCGATAGGGATGGCAATCAGGATAATAAACAGCATGGCCAGGATATTGATCGACAGCGTGACCGGGATACGTTCAGCTACCTTGTCCAGTACCGCACGCCCGTCTGCAGAAAAGGATTGGCCGAAATCCAGTACGGCCAGTCGCGAGAGCCACTGCCAGTATTGCTCGTACAGTGGCTTGTCCAGACCGTAGTAGGAGCGCAGGCGTTCGATATCTTCTACCGAGACCTTGGGGTTGAACTCCTGACCGACCACGGAGGGCTCTCCCGGTGCCAGGTGCATCATGCCAAAGGAGATAATGGTAATGCCGAACAGCAACGGAATCATGCCGATCAGGCGCTTGCTTATGTATGCAGTCACGCCGTCACTCTATGAATCTGATGCCCGAAGGGGAAGCCGGCGTGCAGCAGGGCTGATCCGGGGTCTTATCCCTGAAAGAATTGAGCACTGTCTGAATTGAATTAATGGCTTGTTCCGCTGCTTTATGGCCGGTTTCAGACATGGGTAATAGGGCCATATTTTCTTGACACTTCCGGCTTTTACTGATTCTATACCGGCCTTGTTACCATGCGGGAATCGGGGGGTTGTCTTGAAAAAAGGGATTTTAACACTAGTGCTGGCGCTGGTTGTAGCAGTATCTGCACCGGTGAGCACATCTTCTAACTATGCGGTCGGATTTCAGCAGGCATATGCAGCCGATACTGCAGACGGCATGAAGCGGCTGAATCTGGTACTGAAAAAATTACGCGATGCCATGGGCAGTATGAAAGATTTTGATGAGCTTGAAAAAGCCGGTCTGGCCAAAAAAGATGTCGACAGAATGCGTCGCGCCATGGGTGATAAGATCAACCAGATGATGGAGGATGCCATCTATGCGATTCGTGCGCTTTAACCTGCTGATTCTGCTGGGTCTGCTCGCGGCTCTGCCGTCACAATCTGCTGCAGCCGAGCTGAGAAACGTTAACTTTGCCGTGTTTCAGAAGGTTGATAGCAACTTTGAGTTCGAGGCTATCGTACTGGGCAAATTCAGCAATTTTATCACGGCTATGGAAGGCGCGCAGGTACTGCTGTTATCCCATACACGCAACTCGGTGGATGGCGATGTGATCAATATTCAACAGGATGTACTGCGGGACTCGTCTGAAGGTCTGAATGATATTGGCATCAACTGCAGCCTCAGCTTCCGTGACCATAGTACCGATGTGGATACCATTTTCGAACTCGGTGGCATGTGCAAAATTCTGGATTCACTGAACACCAATGTGACGGCCATCATTCCCATGGCCAGTCTGCCTGATACGGAACAGGGAATAGATGCCTGGGTAGAACTGTATGAGGATGAAGCCAGTGGCACAGCATTTTATGCCAATGTCAGCTCTGGCGACTAAACGCGTATAAACGTTACCCGGAGAGTTTGCCGCTGCGCAATCCCGGGGTGTCAAAACCGAAACAGGCCTGTAGCCCGGGCCGGGTGGTTGTGAAACACTGTAATGTGAAGTGCTTTCTGCGCACGCCTTTGTGTTATAAACAGTTGGAAGATAATGTTATGGTTCTGACAATGATGAACGGGAGCAGGCGAAGGGTGTAATGCAGCTAAAATATCAACGGCAACTGATTCAATCCGGCGTACTGACAGAAGCTCAGCTAACTGAAGCCGAAGCTTTGGCCTTGGCCCGGAAAAAGAGTCTGTTTGCAGCCCTGCTGGAGATGGATAGCGTCGATGATGATCTCCTGCTCACGGCCCTGTCCAGGCTCTATAAGACATCCTATATTGATATTTCGAAGACCGTTATTGATCCGAAGCTGATGGAGATATGCCCGGAAAAATTGTGTCTTAAATACGCATTTGTGCCGGTCGGTCAAAATGAGACGGATATCGTTATCGCTACCGCCTCACCGCTGGATGTCTCCATGCTTGATGCACTGGGTTTCAAGCTGGGGCGGCGCATTGTGCCCCGTCTGGCCCGGCCGGATCTGATTCTGCGCAAGATCTCTGAATCCTATCAGGATAGCGAGTCGGCATTTTCTGCTGCGATGGATGATCTGGATGATGAGCACGCACTCACCCAGGAGATGGAAGACACACAGCAGACTGCCAATCTGGATGAACTAAAGCGGGGCGCGGAAGACTCTCCCATTATCAAGCTGGTTAATGGCGTAATTGTGCAGGCGATGAAGATCGGCTCATCCGACATCCATATCGAGCCGGGTGATAAGCAGAGCGTAGTGCGCCTGCGTGTGGACGGCCGCTTGCGACCAATGATCCGCTTTCCCTCCAAGGCTCACCCTCTGGTCGTTTCCAGAATAAAAATTATGTCCCGGCTGGATATCTCTAATACGCGCACCCCGCAGGATGGGCGCGCGCGCGTTAAAATGCTGGGTAAAAGTTACGACATGCGCATATCCACGTTACCGGCCATGCACGGTGAAAAAGTGGTGATGCGTATCCTGGATCAGGGGGGGCTGGCGCTGAGTCTGGATGTCCTCTGTTTTGAATCGACGGCCTACAAGCACATTCGTCAGTGTATTGAGCAGCCTACCGGTGCCGTGCTGGTCACTGGCCCCACAGGTAGTGGTAAAACAACAACACTCTACTCATTTTTACACCATATCAAAAACGAAGAGATGAACCTGATTACGATTGAGGATCCGGTTGAGTTCCAGATTGAGGGCATCAATCAGGTGCAGGTTAACCCGAAATCGGGTATGACTTTTTCGGCCGTTTTGCGTTCGATTCTGCGTCAGGATCCGGATGTGGTCATGGTGGGCGAAATCCGCGATGAAGAAACGGCCGAGATAGCCCTGCATGCGGCACAGACAGGGCATCTGGTTCTCTCCACGCTGCATACCAATGATGCACCTTCAACGGTGACACGTTTGCTGGATATGGGGATAGAGCCAACCATGCTGGCCTCCTCGCTGAACCTCATTGTCGCCCAGCGACTGGTGCGACGTCTGTGTCCGAAATGTCGTGTGGAAACAAAGCCATCTGCTGACATGATAGCACGGCTGGGTATTCCCGAAGGCGTTGTCTTCTATGACAAGGCAGGTTGCAAACACTGCCTGAATATCGGTTACAAGGGTCGCATGGGCGTACATGAAGTGCTCTATGTCAGTGAGCGCATTCGCAAGCTGATTGCGCGCGGGGCGACTGATCGGGAGCTGATGCAGGCTGCGCGCGAGGAAGACATGTTGACGCTGTTTGAGGACGGGCTGTCCAAGGCTCTGTCCGGACAGACAAGCCTGCCGGAGATTCTGCGTGTCTGTACCTTCCCGGAAGGGTTCGTGCTGGCAGATCATCTGGATGAGAATCAGCAGTTACTCAGTTTTGGTGAAGTGCAACGGCGCCGGGACAAGGCGCATGCCCGCTATACGATCGCCAGTGATCAGCAGACCGTACTGGTGGTCGATGACTCCAGCAGTGTACGTAATCTGGTTGAATTTGTGCTTGATGCTGATGGTTATAAGGTCATGCAGGCGGAAGACGGGCAGCAGGCCTGGAACATGCTGCAGCGGATGAAGCCCAATCTGGTGCTTACCGATTGTGAAATGCCGAATATGAGCGGTATGGAGCTGTTGAAACAGATGCGTGAACATGATCGTTTTGATGATGTGCCGGTGATTCTGCTGACAGCCAGACGTAGTGAGGAAGATGAGGTGGCAGGGCTCAAGGCCGGGGCGGCCGATTACATCGGTAAACCGGTAGAGCCGTTGAAGTTGCAGGCGCGCGTGCGCAAAACGCTTGCCCTCTACGAGCATATCTATCGCAGAGGAATGACCGATGGACAGTGATGTAGCAGTGCTGCCAGCGGCAAAAAAAGCTGATGGCGAGGCAAGTCTGGTTGATTTTCTGCATACGCTGGTCGGTGGTGCGAATGTGCTGATCCGCTCATCCCAGATCAGGGAGATCCTGCGTCCCCAGGCCCTGACACCGGTGCCTGTCGGGCCTGACCATTTGCTGGGGCTGGCCAATATTCACGGTCAAATTGTATGTATGATTGATCTTGTCAGGGTCACACCGTTGCCGGTTAAGGCTACAGATCCCGGCGGCCGCACACGTTTTCTGACCCTGCGCCACCCCTCCATGCATGCCGGCGTACGCGTTGATGATGTGCTCGGTATCAAGCGGGTTCCGGAAGATGCGTTATTGATGGACGGTCTTGTCACAGAGATTGTCGTGGATGCTGAGTCGCTGTTCGTGCTCGATTGCAAGCTGTTGCTGCACGGCTAGCCGGACCGGGCTTTTGGTGGGTAGGTGCAGGCGTTTGTAACGGCAGGCTGTTTTTTTTGTTTCGTTGCCAAAGTTGTAACGATATTCAGTATGGGTTTTTTAGAGGGGATTGAATATGAATAAACGAGCTGACGCGGGGGCGTCCAGGCAAACATCATTACGTGCTCTGGCCAGACGTAACTTTATTTTGTCATTGCTGCTGTTTCTGGTGCTGATCGGCATTGTGTTTGCTTCGTCGTGGCGGGATGGGCAGGCCATGCAGCACCTGGAAAATGAGTATAAGGACCAGTTTCATATTGAGCAGTTCAAGGCATCACTGTCTAATATCATGGTGCCGTTAAACGATTTTACGCTGACCGCGGATGAGAAGAATTTTATCATGCTCAGAGCATCTGTGCGTGAATATCAGCTCAGTTATAACAGCGTCAAGTCGATTCCTGATCTGAATGAGCAGGATCAACAGGCGCTGGAGCAGGTTGCGGGTCTGATGTCCGAGGTGATGACCATTGCCAATGATGTGGCCGACAAGAAGATACCGGCCAGGCAGGCGGCACAAATCACGCTGCTCGCCCAGAATCTGGTGTTGGCGGCGCAGAAAAAGCTGACAGTCATCGTCAACGGTCTGGAAGAGCGTTTGAGTCAGCGCTCGCTGCAACATAAGCAGGATGCAGAACTGCAGATGTATGTGTTGTTGGGCTTCATTATCCTGATTGTACTGATGCTGGAATTTCTCAATCGCAGGCTGCTGGCACGGGCGGTGGTTGTCTCCAGAGCATCCAGCAGTGTTGCGGAAAGTGTCGGTGATATTCTCGAAGTCAGCGAGATGCAGTCGGGTGCCAGTGAGCAGCAGTCGCGCTTTATGGAACGTGTGACCAAGGGGCTGCAACTGATTGCCGATGCGGGCAAGAAAATAGATGCGAACATCAAAACACTGGAAAAAAATGCACAGGTTGCAGCTAACTTTGCCAAAGGCGGAGCGGCTGAAGCGGCACAGACGGCAGCAGGCCTGAATGATGTGCGGGTAGCGATGGCGACTATCCCGCAACGGGTGGTTGATCTGGAAAGCCGGCTGGAGCAGCTGGCCAGCGGGCTGGACCGCATTCAGGATATTACCGATGAAAGCCAGTTGATGGTACTCAATGCATCGATTGACGGCAGCGATAGCGTACCGTCCAGCTTTACCGGTGAAGTGCAGCGCATGGCCGGCCAGACACGTGAATATCTGGATGGCATCCGCGCAGATTTAAGGCTGGCAGTTGATGCAGCCGGCAGCGTTGCCGGTTGCAGCGAAGATGTGAAACGTATCGAGGGTTACCTGGAGAGTTGCGGCCAGTCTGCAGATGTGTTGAAACGGCTGGAGCAAATGTCGCAGAAAAATGCACAGGGGGCATCCATTCTGTTGCAGGCTTCGGAACGACAGAGTGATCGCAATGGCAAGATCCTGCAGGCACTTCAGCATATTTCCGAGTTGCTGCATATCTCCGGAGACAAGATGCGGGCGCATAAAGAGGCTTCGGCGCGTTTGAGTGAAGCGTCAGAAAGCCTGCAGAATATGTCCTGAGCGCATGGCTGAATTTGATGTGTCGGGTTTTCTGGCATCGTTTTTTGATGAAGCCAGAGAACGGCTGTTGTCGATCAATCGCAGACTGGTATTGCTGGAAGCAGGGACCCTTGATAACGAGGGGTTGAATCTGATGCGCCGCGATGCGCATACCATCAAGGGCTCGGCTCAGATGCTCGGTGTGCAGGATATCAGTGAGCTGGGACATCTGTTTGAAGATGCCATGGAATACACCATAAAGCATGCACTGTCCGGTTCAGAAGAGATGATCCAGTTTCTCTATGATCTGCATGACGCATTGCAGGAGCGTGTTAAACAGCCGGATGACAAACGCAGGCTGGATACAGCACCTTTGTATGAGCGTTTTGCACTGCTGTGTGCCGCAGCTGACAAAACAGCGGTGAGCAAAGAGGGTAGTGAAGAGGGTAGTGAAGAGGGTAGTGAAGAGGGTAGTGATCAGACAACCGGTCAGGTACAACGGAAAGCGCGACCGTTGACCGGCAGCAAACGGCGGGGAAACAGGGTTTCCAGTAATGTACTCGCGGCAATCAAGGGCTCGCTGCAAAATTCCCTGCAACCGACAGCGCCGGCTGTCCTGCCGGTAGTGCCGGTAGTGCCGGGCGCGCCTGATGATGCAGAGCCAGCGAGCGCTTCCGTACCGGAACCGGAGACTGCCGCACCTGGGCAGAAAAGCTTATCCCGCAGCGATAAAGCCAGCAAACGCAAGGGCAATGTGCCTAGCAGAGTGCTTGCTGCAATCAAGGGCTCGATTGAACATTCGCTCGAGCCGGACAGGTCTGCTCAACCCGCCCGGGAGAGAGCCGAACAGGTCGATTTCAGACCGGTGGATGAAGCCGTGGCTGCACAATTGCAACAGGACTCGGGTAATTTTCTGCGCGTAGACAGAGCCCGCCTGTCACATCTGTCCAACCAGATTATCGAGCTTGGTTCGGATCGTTATCGGCCAAATAACTCGGAAGAGAGTCTGCGCAAGCTGGCGACTGATATTGCGGCAATGAAAGAGCGCATGCAGGCTCTTCTCGGCGCTGATGGCGGGCATGATGCCAGAATGCTGACTGCGGACCTTGAGCGGCAGGCCAGACAGGCACAGATCCTTGCCGGAGAGTTGCGTCATCACCATCAGCGCTCTGCGGCCATGCTGGATGATTTGCGCGATCAGGTATTCGGCCTGATGCTCAGGCCGCTGGCCAATGTCTTCTCGGTATTTCCTCGTACGGTCCGGGATGTGGCCGGTCGTTGCGGTAAAAAGGTGCAATTGCTGATTGCCGGCGAAGCCATCGAAATGGATCAGCTTGCTGCTGAATCACTGAATGAGCCACTGGTTCATCTGATCAATAATGCCATTGCTCACGGTGTTGAGAGTCGTGATCAACGGTTGCTCTCCGGTAAGCCCGAGGAGGCCCAGATTACCATCGCAGCCCACCAGAAGGGGAATCTTGTTTCTATTGATGTGATGGATGATGGTCACGGCATGGATGTCGATGACATCCGGGAAAAGGCTGTTGCCAAAGGGCTTCTCAGTGCGGTGGAAGCCGCGGATATGGATGACAAGGAAGTGCTTGAGCTTATTTTCCACCCCGGTTTTTCAACCCGCAGCGTCATTGATGATCTGGCCGGCAGAGGCATGGGCATGAACGTTGTGCAGGATGTTATGCGCAAGTTAAGGGGCACGATTCATATTCATAGTGAAAAGGGCAGGGGCACGCGCTTTCGCCTGACACTGCCGGTTGCAATCGGCTTGCAGCAGGTGGTGATATTCCGGATTGCCAGCCAGCGTTTCGGCATGATCGAAAATCTGGTTGAGAAGGTGTTACCACTGCATGAGCAGACTATCCGGCAGGGGCATGGTCCCTATGCACGCGGTTATATCGACTATGAGCAGCACCGGGTGCCGGTGATTGATCTGCGCGAGTCGCTGTTGAGTGGCGATAAGGTCAAGCCGGATGCACAGTCGGGCATACTGATTGTTGAGCATCTCGAAGGCCATCTGGGGCTGGTTGTCGATGAGTTGTTCGAGAATCAGCAGTTAATGGTGCGCGAAGTCGATCCTTATCTGAAACATTATCACCCGGCTGGCCTGATGGGCTGTGCGATTATTGATGATGGTTCAGTACTGCTGTTGATCGAGCCGGACGGGCTGAAGCTGATGTGGCGGACTGCACCCGATGTGGATCTGGTTAAAATACGCGCCGCAGGATCAGCAGATCTGAACAGGCGCATACTGCTGGTGGATGATTCAAGCATTGCCTTGCAGGTAGAAAAATCGATGTTTGAGGCGCTTGGTTGTCGGGTTGATACGGCTATTGGTGCAGCCGATATGCTCGAAAAGGTCGGTCTGCATGATTATGACCTGCTGGTCTCGGATATCGAGATGCCGAATATGGACGGCATTAGCCTGATTAAACGTTTGCGCGCACAGGAAGAATTCAGCCGTATTCCCATTCTGATCATTGCCTCGCGTGAGAGTAAGGTTGATCAGAAGCGTGCGCTGGATGCCGGTGCCAACGCCTATCTGGTCAAGCGACACATTAAAGGCCGGGAAAAAACGCTGCATGAAATGGTGTCGAATTTGTTTAACGTTGACGAAGGGACCAAATAACAGTACAAATCGCATCCCGCAAAACATGCTCCCATCGTCTAGCGGTTAGGACGCTGGCCTCTCACGCCGGTAACAGGGGTTCGATTCCCCTTGGGAGTACCAATCAAATCAAGCACTTACGCGAAAGCGTGGGTGCTTTTTTTTTGCCTTGTCACTGGCCGGGAAGCTTCACACCTGTGTGGATTACTGACACATGATTGCTGATTAGCTGCAGATGCCCGCTACATGCCGCTGCAAAGCGAGTGCATGGTCGACGCTGAGATCAGCTTACTTCGGCTCGGCTGCATCATGACGATCACCGGCTGTCACAAAGACGACAATTGCGTTGTTCATGACAGCTTCTCACGCATCAATCCCTTTGTATTTCAACAATACACACTTGGAACGATTCTTGCGCTGAAGAATGATAAACAACACCTTCAGGAGTCTGTTCATGGATGCACAACTAAAGCAGAAGATCATTCAAGGCATAAGCAGCGGCAGCATCATTCCCTATCTGGGGTCGGGAGCACTGGCCGGTTCTGTATCGGTAGCCGACGGCACGCCGATCCCCGCGGATAGCGACAGCCTGATCTATGCCATGAACAATGGCTCAGCCATGGCGCCGAAGTTGATGTATGAGTTTCCACGAGCCGCAATGAACCTGGAGTTGAAAAAGGGACGCAACTTTATCACCCGCACGCTGAACCGGATCTATGCGGAAACCAAGTGGACCCGCTCACCGCTACATCAGTGGCTGGCTACCATTCAGCCGCATTACATTGTCGATATCAATCGCGATACCCAGCTGCAGGGGAGCTACAGCAATAGGCCGCATACACTGATTGTAGGGCTGGCACGCATCGGCGGTACCGACTACCGTTTCAAGCTCTTCAGCTATGCCGATGGCAGCTATACGGAAACCACGCCTGAAGCGGTGGATGCCAGCCTGCCGATCCTGTTCAAGCCCATGGGTACACCGGCACCCGAAGCGAACTATGTTGCTTCCGATGCCGATTATGTTGATTACATCACTGAGCTGATGGGGGGCTTCGGCATCCCCGCATTCCTCAAGGAGTACCGTATCGGCAAACAGTACCTGTTTATCGGCCTGCGCATGACCCGCGATACCGAGCGCATGGTATTATCCGATATCATCTATGCGGCAGACAAGCCGACAACCGGCTGGGCCCTGATTCCCGAGCCCAATGACAAAGAGCGCCGTTTCTGTAAAAAAATGGGTATCGAGATTATCGAGGCGGATGCAACGGCGCTGTTTGCATCGGATGCCGCACTGGTTGATGCATATCCAGAACTGCAGGTCGGTTGCTAGCAACGGGGTGGTGTGATGTGCGGTGAAGAGGTGAGGGCGGCGCATGATCTGCATGCCTGCAGCTGTCAGGCGTTGTGCATGAAGTTGAAATGATGTCTATACTAAAGCAGAAGAACAAATCACCCGGAACAGGAGCCTCTCATGAAATTTGAATTATCCCCGCTTCCCTATGCCCGTGATGCACTGGCGCCACTGATCTCGCAGGAGACACTGGATTACCACTACGGCAAGCACCACAACAGCTACGTCACCAACCTGAATAATCTGATTGTCGGTACCATTTTCGAAGAGAGTACGCTGGACGAGATCATCGTAAAGGCTGACGGCGTGCTGTTTAACAATGCAGCACAGGTGTGGAATCATAGTTTTTACTGGCGCTGTCTGTCGCCGGATGGCGGCGGTGAACCGGCAGGCGAGTTGCTGGCTGCAATCGATGCGGCCTTCGGCTCTTTTGACGCATTCAAACAGCAGTTCTCCGCCTCTGCCGCCGGCAACTTCGGCTCCGGCTGGACCTGGCTGGTGAAGCAGAAAGGTGACGAGTTGGCCATCATCAACACCGCCAATGCCGGCAATCCTTTGACAGACGAGCTCACGCCGCTGCTTACCTGCGATGTATGGGAACACGCCTATTACATCGATTATCGTAATGCCCGACCGGCCTATATCGAAGCCTTCTGGAAGCTGGCCAACTGGGATTTTGTAGCGACAAACTTCGCGGCCTGATTGCCTGCATGAAATGCGACAATGTACACTATCCGACACATGTCGGATGCTTGGAATATGAAATAAACACATGTAGAACAACAAGATAAGTAAAACCAGCCAATGGCACGGCAATTGCAATGATATTGTTATGCCTTACGACGATATCAGAGCCGATGAGCTGAATGAATTCCTGCAGCGGGTAAGCCCGCTCATCCTCGACATGCGCGATGCCGCCGCCTTTAACAACGGTCATATCGAAGGCGCTGTCCCGGCCGATGAGGCGCAGATCAGGCGACTGATGAAGCAGAAGCATCAGCCCGTTCTGGTCTGCTGTTACCATGGCCACTCCAGTCGCGATCTGGCCACATTCCTCAGCCAGATGGGGGTGAAGGATGTATACAACCTGGAAGGCGGCTGGCATGCACTGAGCCTGCATATGGAGCGTCAGCCGCAGCCTGCGTCCGTCGCGCTGGGGCAGTGGCTTGAACAGCATGGTTTTCGCGGCCACTCCGTTCACGCCCGCATTGACCGCGCCATGACTACATTGATGGTCGCAGCTCTTGATGGCAATGCCGACATTGTTATTGAGCTGCTTGAGCGTGGCGCCGGGCTGCATGCAGAAAACAGCGACGGCAATCAGGCGCTCTGGTTTGCCGCTGTTGCCAACCAGATGCCCATACTTGAGCTGCTGCTCAATGCCGGGGCCGATAGCGATCACATCAACCACAACGGTTATACCTGCCTGATGTATGCAGCTTCTAGCGGAAAGCTGGAGGTTGTAGAAACATTGATAGCGGCGGGTGCCGATGCCCTGATCGTCAACCCCGAGGGGTTGGGTGCCCTGGAGTGTGCCGCCACCATGCCGGTACTCAAGCGATTACGCGCCGAGTGCCAGACCCATTAGCCCGGATTCATACATCAATACAATATACGGAGTGTAACCATGACTACAGAAGAGAAAATTAAAGCCCAACTGGCTGACAATCCCATCATCCTCTACATGAAGGGGATACCGGAAGCACCTGAGTGCGGCTTCTCGGCCAAGACAGTGGCTGCGATCAAATCGACCGGTTTCGATTTTGCCTACGTTAACATACTGGCCGCCCCCTTCATCCGTGAGAAGCTGCCGCAGATCTCCGACTGGCCCACCTTTCCGCAACTCTTCGTCAAAGGCGAACTGGTCGGCGGCTGCGATATCGTCGTCGACATGGCCGAGGCGGGTGAGCTTAAAGCGTTGCTCGCAACTGCGACGGCCTGATCATGGCAGAAGCAATACTCGCAACCGAAGCCATTATTGAGAAAGTTCAAAGCCTCTACGCCGATGCCAGGGTTGAGGTGGCCGGTGAAGGATGCAATCTGGAGCTGCTGGTCATCTCCGATGGTTTTCAAAGTATGCCGGTCATGAAGCGGCAGCAGTCGCTGCTCAAACTCTTTGCCGACGATCTCACCAGCGGTCGTCTGCATGCCATTAGCATCAAGGCCAAAAGCCCTGCGGAGATGAATGCGGCAAACACACATCTTGTGCAACTGGAAGGGATGTAACAGGGGTCAATCAAACAGTCGGTCAACTGGCGGTTTCTGCTAATTGGGGAGCCGCCGGTTTTTGCCGGCTGCGGATGGTCATCAGCTGCTGGGCTGGTCTTCCGGCGCAAAACAGAGCGCATAATCAGCGCATGCGGCGCAGGTTGGGGCAGGGCAGGCATAAATGCCTTCGCGCTCGCATAGTTGCTTGTAAATAAACTTTTTCCATTTCATATCGTGCTCATTTTTCAATGCCAGGGCCGGGAAGTTATCTTGCAACATGGCACTCAGATCAAGGCGGCTGAACAGCCCCAGATCCTCCCACAGATGTCTGCGGCCAGCGCAGCCGGCAATCAGTATCGAGGCAATCCATTGGCGTGATATGTCATCATCCGGCCGGTTTTCGGCAAACAGCGCTTCCAGTTCCGGCTTTTCAGGCATCTGGCTGAGCCAGGCATCCGAGCGTGCCGGTGCTTGCGGTAGTACTGCGGCGGGAAAAAAGCGCTCAATCATCGCTGTGAAGGATTCAGGAGTGAGCCCCATGCAAGCGGGCAACACCCCCTCTTCCGTATACCAGGATGCAAGCATAGAGGCCAGATACCTGACATTTACCCCATCCCCGGCATTCGCCATAAGCATGGCGAACAGTCGTTTCCGGGAGAGCGGAATCGACTCAGTATTCGACAAGGATATCTTCATCCCGCACGATCATCTGGCAGGCCAGACGCCATGGTGATGGCAGGTCGTCCACCAGCATCTGCTCGATTTCTGGCTTGGTCAGTTTGCCGAGCTGAACCAGAACCGTCTTCTCTTTCTCGGTCAGCGGGCCGCCCATGCGTGCTTTGTCGGAGAGTGGTGAGACCTTGATCAGGCAGGTCGCGCATTCGCCGTCGCCGCAGCTGAAATCGATTGGAATCTGATTTGTCTTGGCAATTTTCAGAATCGTTTCGGTATGGCTGCCGGCCGTGGCATAGACTGTTTTGTCCTTATAGTCGGGACTGCTGAAGGTAATATTAGCCATGCTACTCTCCTTATGCCGGCCGCACGACGATATCGCCAAGCACCTGTGCCTGGCAGGCCAGACGGCAGTGTTTGCCGGCCATATTCTCGCGCAGCACCTTTTCTTCCACGACAGATGGTTCTGTCAGGTTATTCCAGCCATCTTCCACCTTCATCAAACAGGTGCCGCAATCACCCTCGCGGCAGCCGTAAATCAGGCCGGCTCCTACTTTTTCAGATATTTCAATCACCCGTGTGCCGACAGGCACGCTGACGGTGACGCCAATATCAAGAAATGTAACTTTTGCTTTTGCCATTTTTTCCTCCTTTATATTCAACCCTGCCAAAGCAGGGCAGTGCTACGGGAACAAGCTCAACTGGTTTTCAATCAAGCCATATCCACAACTGTTTGCTCATCCTCGCCGATCAATGCCCGACCAATGGCAGTACCAAAGCCCCGGCATGCATCCAGCTCTTCATCGCTGGGAATCAGTTTGATACGTAGACCTGCAACCGGCACTTCCATTTTCAGCCCCTTGAGACGATCTTCGACCATACGCACAGCCTCTCCACTCCAGCCGAAAGATCCGAATGCGGCAGCGATCTTTCCGCGCGTATGCACAACAGCCAGTGACGAGAGCAGATCCCACACCGGTTTGACGGCATCACCGTTGATTGTGGGGGTGCCGAACATGATGCCGTCAGCCTCTTCGATCAGGTCAACAAAAGGGGCGATCTCGCCACCTTCCAGGTCATAGAGCGAGGCGCGTACGCCTTCAACCTCACTGGCAGATCCGTAAATGGCCTCGGCCATACGGGCCGTGTTGCCGTAAGAGCTGATATAAAAGATCAGCAGGCTCTTCTCACCACCGATCTCACTGCTCAGTGCAGGTGTTGCCAGTCGCCGGTAATGGGCCGGATACTGAGCCGGTTGATCGCGCAGGATCGGGCCATGACTCGGGGCAATGGTCTTCAGCGCCAGCGGCTCAATCAGCGCCAGCGCCTTGAACACATATTCACGGAACGGGCGCATGATATGGGCATAGTAATATTCGAATGAGAAGCGGAAATCACCGACCCGGTCATTAAACAGCCGTGCATCGCAATAGTGACAACCGAATACATCACCGGAGAAGAGGGTCTGCTCCTCTTCCAGCCAGGTGCACTGGGTATCGGGCCAGTGCAGGTAGGGTGTATTGAGAAAGCTCAGGGTTCGATCTCCGAGGCTGATCGAGTCTCCTGTATTAACTGCTGTGTATTCATATTGATCGTGTTTGAGCAGCGCCTTGAGCATGGCCTGTGCGCGCACGGAGATATAGAGATGCGCCTGCGGCGCACGCCGCATCAATTCGGGCAGTGCACCGGTATGATCGGGCTCCAGATGGTTGAGCACGATATAGCGAATCTCGCTGTAGTCGGCCACACTCTCCAGACGGGTGAAAAACTCTCCGGCAAAGGCTTCCTTTACCGTGTCGATCACCGCCACGCCGTCGCTACCGCGCACCAGATAGGCGTTGTAACTGGTGCCATTGGCTGTCTTGAGAATAATATCAAACGTTCGCAACGTCGGATCCAGTGCGCCAATCCAGTGCACGCGCTCGGAGAGCGCCACTGCATCGGGCTGAGCCGCAGCGTAAGCGCTTCTGGTCACGCCTGTTTTACCTCGGCTACCCGGCAAGTGTGATCAGAAATCTGCACACACCTCTCCAGATCGCCTGCAGCGACAAGCTCCTCGGCTGCCATGCCGAGCATGGATGCAACCTCATCGGGATCAAAGCCCGAGAGATAGAGTGAACCGGATATCATCAATGGACGCCGGATCAGTAGCGGATCTTCTACCATCAGTTTCAGTGCGCTGTCCGCATCGATACTCTCTGGAATGATTTCACCGCTCTTGATGCGCGGAGAAGATCGGTTGAACCATTCGGCGACCCGCAGTGATTTGAAAAATGGCCGTAACCGACCGGCACTCCATGGTTCATTCAGCAGGTCACGTTCGATCAGCTGATGACCGGCGTTCTTCAGCATCTTTTTCTGCCGGGCATTATTGATGCAACCCGGCTTCTCAAAAAAGGTAATTACAGCCATATCATGGCCTGCCTGAGCGCATCATGGCTATCTGGCCTGAATCTCAGCCATCGCTTCATCCATCTTTTCAGGTGGAATACCGGTCAGTGAGCCGGGTGGATTCAGCGCTTCGCCCAGATGATCGAGAATCGCACCCTCAATCGGGCAGATGCTGGCGCACTGCGGCGTGGCATGGTCGCCCTCGCATTCGGTACATTTTGCCGCATCGATGAGGAAATGCGGGCTGGCTTCATAGATTGCATTGCTCGGGCAGACCGGCAGGCAGGCCCAGCAATTTACACAGGATTCAATAATTGAAAGTGACATAAAACCTCCTTATGCCGCAGCTGCAACAGCAGTGCTATCCAGTTTTCCGGCCTCGGCCATCTCCTGATAAACAGCGGCTACAGCCTCTTCAATCGCTTCCATGGCATGCTCGCCATTGGGCTGAATACCGGCCTTCTCCAGCTCGTCCCACGGCTCGAAACCGATCTTTGAGCAGAGCACCACTTCACACCCCTGCAATGAGCGGATCGTCGTGGTCAGCGCACTCTCTTTTTCGCCACAGGTATCATCGCCGATGCAGTACTGGTCAGCCTTGCGATGGCTGATAAAACGTACGCCGGCGGGGGAGGCCTCATAGACCAGAAATTCGCGTGCATGACCGAAGTGCTGATTGATCACGCCGCTGCCGCTGGTGGCCACTGCCATCAGTACCGGACGCGAGTCGACAGCTACCTGAATATCGCTGTTGGCCGCCGCTTCATCGGCAGCCAGGGTTTTGGCAATCGCCTCGTGTACCTTGGCCCGTTTGACCATCGCTTCGGCATAATCGATATCCATCATCTCGATCTTGTCCATGGTGAACTCATCACCGCGATCCTCGCCCAGCAGGCCGACAGCATCGGCACGGCACTGGCGACAATGACGCATCATGTTCATATCGCCGGAGCATGCGTCCTGCAGCGTCGTCAGCTCCTCCGGCGTCGGACCGCGCTGGCCCATGATGCCGTAGAATGTGCCGTGCTCGGCTTCGGAGATCAGCGGCATCACATTGTGCAGGAATGCACCCTTTGATTTTACAATGCGGGATACCTCCTGCAGGTGCTCATCGTTTACACCGGGAATCAGTACCGAATTGACCTTCACCAGGATGCCGCGCTCTACCAGCATCTCCAGTCCTTTCTGCTGTTGATCGATGAGAATTTTAGCGGCCTTCTTGCCGCGAATACGGCGGTTGTTCCAGAAGATCCACGGATAGATCTTGGCGCCCACTTCCGGGTCCACGCAGTTGATGGTGATGGTGACGTGATCGATATTGTGCTTGGCCAGCTCATCGACGGCAGCAGGCAACGCCAGGCCGTTGGTGGAGACGCAGAGCTTGATATCGGGCGCCTTCTCGGAGAGTTCGCGGAAGGTGTGGAAGGTGTGGAAGGTGCGCTCGGGGTTGGCCAGCGGGTCACCGGGACCGGCAATGCCCAGCACGGTCATCTGCGGGATATTGGCCGCTACGGCCATGGTTTTCTTTACTGCCTGTTCAGGGGTGAGCAGCTCGGAGACCACACCGGGGCGCGATTCATTGGCACAGTCGTATTTACGGTTGCAGTAGTGGCACTGTATATTACAGGCTGGTGCAACGGCCACATGCATACGGGCAAAATAGTGATGTGCTTTTTCGGAATAACAGGGATGATTATGTACTTTCTCGCGTATATGTTCGGGCAGCAGATCAACCTGATCATCGGTTGAGCCGCAGGAGCCGGCCGAACAGCCTCCGCCAGCCTGTTCCTCTTCTTCTGCATTCTGTCCTAGTACCATTAAATCCATAACCAACCTCCAAAATTATTACCGGTCAGCTATGCCATCGCAAATCCTGTGCCTCACACCGCGTAGAGGCTAAATTACTGTTTTTATATGGTTTATGTATATTTGTCGTATGCGCATGTAGTGAATGCGACAGACAATAACGACTGCTTTGTGCGATAGTGAACAGTACGGGTGCGGATCATCGGGGAGGGGTAGTATTTAGATGACATGTAGCGTACACTGGTTTAATTCTGATGGGATATGCAGCACTCAGGCCTGAAATGTCTATGTATCTCGAGCAGAACTGTGACAGGAGCCCGCATATGAATAATCAATACATCCGCAATGCTCAATCGTGCGCAGCAGAAGCCCGCCGAGCGGTGCAGGAGTTTCACGCAGGCGTGGATCAGCCCGATATGGAGTTGGTGCTTTTTTTCTGCTCAAGTGAATACAACCTGGATGAGCTGGCAGATGAGATGCAGCGTTTATTTGCAGGGATTCAGGTGGTCGGCTGCACTACCGCCGGAGAGATCGGTACGGAGGGTTATCGAACCCACAGCCTGTCGGGTGTAAGTTTTGCGACAAACGATTGTGTGGCCGTCAGCGATGTGCTGAATGACTTGTGCCACTTCAATATGACGAAAGGCTATGCATTTTGCCAGTCACTGATACAGAAACTGGAAAACAGGGTGCCGCAAGCCGGGCCAGGTAACACTTTTGCGCTGCTGCTGATTGATGGTCTGTCGGTGCGCGAAGAACAGGTGGCACACACATTTCAGGATGGCCTGAACAATATTCTTCTGGTTGGCGGCTCGGCGGGGGATGATGGAAAATTCTCCAAAACCTTTATATACAGCAATGGTCGGTTCGAAACTGACTGTGCGGCCCTGATCCTGATAAACACCACACTGCCTTTCCGCCCCGTTATGACGCATCACTTTATTGGCACTGACGAGCGTCTGGTGGTTACAGAAGCCGATACGGCCAAACGTATTGTCAGTGAGATTAACGGGCTACCGGCAGCCCAAGAGTATGCCCGACTGCTGGGTGTTAGCGTACGTGATCTCAGTCCGGAGCATTTTGCCGCTTCGCCCGTTGTCATAAAAATAGGCGGCATGGATTATGTGCGCTCTATACAGACAGCGAATCAGGATGGCTCCCTGACTTTCTATTGTGCGATTGAAAAAGGCATGGTGCTACGGGTGGCTTATGGTATTGATCTGGTGAAAAATCTGGAGCTGGTTTTTGAGGATATTGAGACTGATATCGGGATACCACAACTGATTGCATCCTGCGTAATCAGGAAATCACCCAGAATCATTTAACCGGGCGCATCTCAGAAATTTTTCAGCGTAACAACACCGTCGGATTTAACAGTTACGGCGAACAATTCCGCGGTGTGCACGTCAACCAGACTTTTACCGGCATCGCTATAGGTAGTGGTGCAGACTCAAGCAGCAAGCGGCATCATGACTGAGCACTCAGATCAGGCCTCCGGCGCGAAGGAGCAGGCAGCGCAGGCCGAGATAACACGCCTGAATAAAATCATTCAGGTTTTGATGGATCGCGCCGAAAACAGTGCGAGTATGCAGAATTCGGACTTCGGCCTGTTTCAGACGGCGGTTATACTTGAAGACCGGGTTCGCCGCCGCACCGGCGAGCTGGAAGCTGCCCTGCGGGAAAACGAAAAGATCACACGCGCCTTGCGGGAAAGTGAAAAACACAACCGCTTGCTCATCGAAAACTCTCCCATGTGCATCCACGAAATCGACATGAACGGCAGGATTCTCTCCATGAACCGGGCGGGACTGGAGATGCTGGGACTCGCCAATGAGTGCGAAGTACTAGGGTATCTGTATCTGGACACCGTTAGCCCAGCAGATCGGGAGCGCATAGCCGATCTGCTGAGCCATGCATATGCAGGAAAAGCCAGTCACTTCGAATTTCAGGCCAGTGGATCACCGTCGAAAATATATAAATCGTGTTTTGTTCCCATCATCAATAAACAGAGCCGCGTTGAAAAACTGATGGGCATCACTGAGGATATTACCGAGCGCAAACGTGCGGAAGAAGCCCTGGGTATCACCGCCAGCGTGTTCGACAGCAGCCAGGAAGGCATTGTTATCACCGATGTGAACAATACTTTCCTCGACGTCAATCCGGCCTTCACCCGTATCACCGGCTATTCTCGCGAAGAGGTGATCGGTAAAAACCCCAGAATACTTACTTCGGGACGACAGGATAATGCATTTTATGCAGCGATGTGGCAATCGCTGGCGCTGAATAAAGTCTGGCGTGGAGAGATGTGGAACCGGCGCAAATCAGGTGAGATTTATGCCGAACTGCTCTCGGTTACGGTCATTTGTGACGAGAATGGCAAGGTGCAACGCTATGTTGGCGTATTTTCCGATATCAGTTATATCAAGGCACATGAAATAGCACTGAATAAGGCTGCCAATTACGATGCACTTACAGGCATACCCAACCGGCGCTTGTTCTCTGACCCACTGCTGTCCGGTTAAACATTGATCAGGCTCAGTTGGTTTAAATTTTCAGTTGGTTGTCGTTTTGGTGGAGGCGATTGTTTCATCACTAATT
>PFXI01000069.1 GCA_002791575.1 Zetaproteobacteria bacterium CG_4_9_14_3_um_filter_54_145
GTTGGCTTGCTTCGTCCGAAGCACGGGTTGCGGAACCACCATTATATCAATGGGTTAGGCGGGGCTCACCTCTTTTTATGAATTATTCAGGCTATATGTCTGACGGCGGTTAGTCGGTTTCTCTCTTACTGTTCAACAACGATCAGTGCGACATTACCCAGTGGCCTGGCCTGACATGCCAGCCGGTAGCCCTCTGTGATCTCCTCGTCGCTGAGCGTGGCTCTCTCAACAGATGTGAGTGGTGAACAACGCCCCGATTCTACAACCACCAGACAGAAGCCGCATTTTCCGACTCCGCCGCACTCACTGGCCACGGCAACAGCATGAGCATCCAGCAGATCCTTGAGTGACAGCGACGGATCGCTCTGATCAAAAGCAAGAGACAATCGCTCCTGCACCACGCCAACGCTCAGTTCAGGCATGGTCAGGACTCAATACTTTTTCTTGTGCTTGATTTTAGTCCGAACAGGTCGGCTGGAAGATTTGGATTTCTTCTGTTTTGCGGCATAAGCCTGCTGGTACGCTTCTGACTCTTTTTTGATTTTCAGATAATTGTTATAGTGGTCCTGATCCAGCTCATGCTTGGCTATTGCCGCTGTGATTTCACAACCGGGTTCATTGCCGTGACTGCAATCGTTGAAACGACATGCTTCGCCAAGACTTATGATATCCGAGAAGCGTTCATCAATGCCTTCACGCCCGCTCATCACACCCAGCTCCCGCACACCCGGCATATCAATCAGCATCGCACCGGTAGCAAGTATGATCAATCTGCGCCGAACCGTTGTATGCCGGCCAAGCCCCGAAATACTTACTGACTTTGTTGCAAAACTGGCATTGGCTATATGATTCAACAGTGTGGTTTTACCGGCGCCCGATGAGCCCAGCAGACAGTAGGTTCTTCTTGCCGTCATCATCTGACGAACCTGATCGAGCCCCTCTTCGGTGACATTGCTCAGCGGAATAATTTGATGATCAATACCAGCCTTGCGGATTTTACTGATCACTTGCGCCAGCGCTTCAGCGCTGATCAGGTCGGTTTTGGTAAGCAGTAACACCGGCTCAATCCGGTCCTGATTAACCATAACCAGATAGCGCTCAAGCCGGCGAATATTAAAATCCAGATGGCATGACTGGGCGATGAAAGCGGTATCAATATTTGCCGCAAGCATCTGGAACTCAATATCCTCTCCGGCCATCTTGCGACGCAACAGTGTCTTTCTGGGCAGTATGGTATTGATACTGGTGAACTCATCCGCCTCATGATGCTCAATGCAGACCCAGTCGCCCACAATCGGGAAATCGGCAGGCGACTCAGTGGCCTGAACAAACTTTCGCGTAAGCACGGCAAAAAATTCATGCTCACCATCATGCAGATCAAATCGTTCCCGATCCACGGCAATCACTCGCGCCAGCCTGTATGCTGAACCACACATCTCTTCAGCATGCTCTTCAAACCAACTGTCTAAACCAAGATCAATAAGTTGCATGCGTGTCCTTTACTAAAGCGTGGTGAAAGGCGATGAAAGCAGCACCTCCGATTTGATATTTTGAATCATCTCAACTCGCTGCCTCATTGTCACTGACTAAAACGAAATGAACAACCATGAAGCTCGCAATCCCTGCCGCGACCAAGGCCTGCATGTGCGACCACCCTCCGGCAAGCTGCTTCCATCGTTATTTGTCCTTCAGACTCCAGATACCGTTCCAGTCCGATTTAGACGTATTCTGACTGAGGATAGTGCATCGCTTAGCCATCACCAGCCCAGTACCCAGACCGTAGTCATGATACACATCCAGAAACAGCTCTTTTGCAGCCGCCCACTCTCCCCTGCAATATTTATCATAAGCCTTTGTGTAAAGCGGTATGGAATTTATCTTGTTGTCGAAGCGGGGATCATTATCAACAAGTATCTCATACAGATTGACCGGATCACGGAAATTTTTCAACCTGACCCGGTCAATAAAGCGGTAAGCAAACCGCGGGTCGGCTTCGATGTAGGCTACTGTATCATGGAAAAAACTGTCCGAGATCAATACACGCGCATCGTAGAATTTGGACATGCCTTCAATGCGGGCAGCTTCATGCACGCCCATACCGATCGGGTGATAACGTTGATCCAGGTAGTAATACACCAGAGAAATATCTGCTACGGTAATGCCAAAACCGAGATCGATCCCGGGCCTGGTTACACCTGCACCCTCCGCATCGTTATAGATACGCATCTGTCTGGTCAGGTTATAGATATTTTCCAGTATATATTTGGTGTTGTCTTCAGGAAAGATCGCCATCAATCCGTCACCGTAAATCTCCGTATGCGTCTTCTTATGGCCCAGATAGAGATATTCATAAGATGTTTTATGCACATCAAGCAGAAACTGATCGTAGGTGAACTCCAACCCCGTTGTGGCGGAGATATATTGATACTCACCCCTGTCAAATTTCAACAGAATATCCGTGGAATCCCTGAGATCACAAAACATAATGATACGCCGCGACTTTTCGGTCGCGCGCTGTTTGTCGCCTTCAGCAGCTGATTCATCCATTGCCGCGTCTTTTATCATATCCAATGTATCGTGCTCCTGTACAGATGGTGAGTTAAAAAAGCAGACCGGCAATCTGCACGTAACCGCCTACAAATCACAAGCAAGTCTCGTTCCATCATCAGCGCCTGCTGTCAGAACAGATGTTCATCTCCGGCATCTCTGCTTGCTGATCTGTTGGGCATACGTGCACATCAATTCACCAGAGAGCAGTAACAGATAGGCAAAAAACGTTGATAAGTCAACGTTTCTATAAACAAACCTGCTGGCACTCACATTGCTGAGGTGAAACGTATGCAACTCTCCCTCTTCGCAGAAGCATGGAACCGACGCTTCTAATGATCGGCAAGGCATCCGCGCAGCGACCCGGGGAAAGATGACACAAGGAGGATTCACCCCATGTTCGACAGGACTGATGCAGCCCCCTTCGATGAAGCCTTTGGTCCGGACGGACGGGTGCGCCCTGAGTATGCAGCTGCCATCGACTACTTCAAAAAACAGGGTGTGCAGGGCATTGATCACATGCACCAGAGTGCGGATCTGGCCATGCTTAATCAGGGGGTAACCTTCACGGTATATTCCGATTCCCGGGGCACAGAAAAGATATTCCCGTTTGATCTGATGCCACGCCTGATTACGGCTCACGAATGGGACCAGATCGAGTGCGGCATTGTCCAGCGCGTCACCGCCCTGAACCTGTTTCTGGAGGATATCTACCACGAGCAGAAGATCCTGCGCAGTGGGCTGATTCCGCCGTCGCAGATACTCGGATCCAGCCTCTATTGTCGCGAGATGTCGGGGCTGAACCCGATAGGCGGCGTGCATGTGCAGATTGCCGGCATTGATCTTATCCGCAACCAGAACGGTGAGCATATGGTGCTTGAAGATAACCTGCGCTGCCCTTCCGGTGTCTCATATGTGATCGAAAACAGATTGGTCAGTAACCGTATTATGCCGGAGCTGCTGGGCAGCTATCGCGTGCGTCCGGTCAGTCAGTATCCGCAAATGCTGTATGAAGCAATGAACTCATTCTCTCAATCAGACAAGTCGACAGTCGCCGTGTTAACACCCGGCGTCTACAACTCGGCCTATTTCGAGCATACCTTTCTTGCCTCCCAGATGGGGGCTGAACTGGTCGAGGGTGCTGATCTGCTGGTCAACAATGACAAGCTATACATGAAAACAACGCGCGGACTCAAACGTATCGACGTACTCTACCTGCGTCTGGATACCGAATTCATCGACCCGCTGGTCTTCCGGCCCGACTCCCTGCTGGGCGTGCCGGGACTGATGCATGTCTATCGTGCCGGCAACGTGACACTGGCCAATGCACCCGGCAATGGTGTCGCCGATGACAAATCACTCTATGCCTATACCCCGGATATCATCCGTTTCTATCTCGGTGAGGAGCCGATACTGCCGATTGTACCGACCTATCTGGGCTCGCGGCCGGCCGATCTGAAATACATGCTCAATCACCTGCCCGAGCTGGTTGTAAAACCAACAGACGCCTCCGGCGGATACGGGCTTGTTGTTGGATCACATGCCAGCAAGCAGGAGTTGGCCGAATGCAGCCAACGGCTGAAAGCCAATCCCGGCCACTATGTCGCCCAACCGATCCAGCAACTCTCTACGCATCCGAGTTTTGTCGAACAGGAGGATAAACAGGCATTTTGCAGTCGCCACATTGACCTGCGTCCGTTTGCCATCTGTGGCGCCGATGGCGATGTTAAAGTCCTCTCCGGTGGTCTGACCCGTGTTGCGCTCAAACGCGGCAGCCTCGTGGTGAATTCTTCCCAGGGGGGCGGCAGCAAGGATACATGGGTACTTTACCCTGATAAAAACGGGATAGCATCAGGAGTAAGCCATGCTTAGCCGCGCCGCACGCAGCCTCTACCGCCTCGGATTTCTGATCGAGCGGACCGAAAATATTGCCCGTATCCTCGATGTAAACAGCCGCATGAGTGTGGAGCAGGAGGTGTTTTCGGAACTTGATGTATGGTCACCGATGCTGGAGATCACCCATAATCGCGAGGGCTTCGAGGAGCGCTTCGGGGAGGTATGCGCGGTCAATGTGGTACGCCTGCTGCTGGCCGACAGCGAGAACCCCTACAGTGTGCGTGCCTGCATCATAGAGGCTCGTGAAATTGCCCGTACCGCACGCGAAATGCTCTCCGAAGAGTTATGGTTGCATATCAACCGTTTCTACCTGCAGATGGAGCATGAACTGGGTAGCGGCAACCTGCATCGCTGGCACGATTTCAGTGAGAACGTACATCTGTTCTGCAACGCCTTTCACGGCCTGAGACAGAACACCATGGTGCGCGGTGATGCCTGGCAGTTCATGCGTATGGGTGTTGCACTGGAGCGCGCCCAGATGACCCAGCGCATCCTGCAGATCAAATATCATCTGCTGCTGCCATCAACCCATGATGTCGGCAGCCCGCTGGATATGCACCAGTGGCAGGCCCTGTTGCGCTCGGTCTCCGGCTATGAGGCCTATCGCCGCCTCTACAAGGCCAAAATCGAACCGGCCAAGGTGATCAAATTGCTGCTGCTCAACCCGGGTTTTCCGCGCTCACTCCACTTCGGTATTCGCGAGGTGTCGCTGGCACTGCGGGAGATCGGCATGTGCAATGAGGATCAGCACCGGCTCTACCGGGACACCGAACAGTTTCTCGATGATCTGCGCGGCGGCGCCGCCGGTGAGGACATTATATCCATGGGACTGCATCAATATCTGCAATCGGTTGATACCCGCTGTCATATGCTGGGTATGCAGGTGCACAAGGCATTCTTTGATACGGTTACGGTGAGTCTGGAGGATGACAGGGAGCGCTGCTTCACCATTCAGATCAACCAGCAGCAGCAATCAGGTAACACCATTTTTCCACATCCGCTACAAAAGGAGTTATGCGCATGATTTTAGATGAAGGCGATCATGTCACGCTGGCGGTAAGGCATAAGACCACCATCGCATACAGTAACCCTGTTGTAGACGCGCATAATGAACTACGCATGTCGCCGGTCGACACCGGCTTACAACGGGTACTCAGTCATACCATCGCCGTTAGCCCGAATACACCGATCACAACCCATCGCGACCATTTCGGCAATCAGGTTGCCCATTTCAACCTGTTGGAACCACATAACAGTATGGAGATCATTACCCACTCTACCGTCGAAACCACCAATGCCATCAGCTGCGGCCCTGAATCTGCACCCTCCCCGTTCTCCTATCAGGATCGGTGGCTGGAATTCCTGCAATGGTCACCGGGCGTGCCCGAGCTGGCGGCATACGGCAGTCTGGAGATTCCACGCAGGATCTCGATGGACATGGACGATATCGAATTCGGCCACGGTCTGAACGAGATGGCGCGCTACTTCTTCGATACCTTCCGCTATGACCCCGATGTCACGCATGTGCACTCCAGCCCCACCACCCTGTTCGAGCACGGCGGCGGCGTATGCCAGGACCTGGCGCATGCCATGATCGGCGTACTGCGACTGGCCGGCATTCCATCGCGTTATGTCAGTGGTTACATCTTCGATCCGGCACAGGATGATATTGGTGAGCATCTGCGCGGTGCTGCGGCTACCCATGCCTGGGTTCAGGCATGGCATGAAGGTTTCGGCTGGATGGGCGTTGACCCGACCAACAAGAAGCTGGTCGACTGGCAGTATGTGCGTACAGCAATCGGCCGCGACTACTTCGATGTACCACCCAACCGCGGCACGTTTCGCGGTCAGGCCAACCAGAGCATCAGCGTTGCCGTGGATATCAACCTGGTGGTTTGACCTTTGCACACTCGCCGCTCGTTTGCCGGCTGCAAGCCGCTTTTCTGCTCATCCGGAACCAGTGCTCATCCGGAACCAGCCGGGCTCAGGGTGATGATAAATGGTCCCCATCACCTTGCGCGTGGTGCCCTGCTACTACAACCGCCCCGTTGAATCCACCGGACAAACCCAGTACAGCCCCTGGTTTCGTTCATGTATCATGGCATCCCGCAGGCAACTCAGCACCGGCTCCACGTCTTCATCCGCGAGCAAGATTTCAACTTTGATGCGCGGTGTATAGCCGACGACACGATCCCGACTGGATAGAAACGGGTCGCTGTCAACGTGAGTGCCGTGCCCCTGTGCCGGAGTAAAGGTGAAGCCGTTGACCTGCTCGATATCCCGCAGTATATCGGACAATTGATGTTGCATATTGGCGTGTGTGACGAGATTCAGTATTTTCATGCGCTTCGTTCTCCGTTGGCCTGCAGGCGTTGTTCTGCACGGCCTTCAATCCAGCCGTAGAGCATCGGCAGTAGCAGCAGTGTCAGCAGGGTCGAAGTCACCAGACCGCCGATCACCACTACAGCCAGCGGCTTCTGCAACTCGGAACCCGCCCCTGTTGCAGTCAGCAACGGCAGTAAGCCGAGGCTGGCAATCATGGCAGTCATCAGTACAGGGCGAAGCCGGCGCTCTGCCCCTTTACGCACGCTTTCGATCACACTGTTACCCGCTTCGCGCAGTTGATTAAAGTAGCTAACCATAACCACGCCATTCAGAACCGCGACGCCGAACAGGGTAATAAACCCGACTGATGCCGGAACCGACATATAAAGACCGGAAATATAGAGACTGATAATGCCGCCAATCATCGCAAACGGGATATTGAGCAGAATTACTGCCGCCTGCCGCACTGATCGGAAGGTTAAAAACAGCATCAGGAAAATCAACACAATGGAGAGCGGTATCACCATTGCCAATCGCGCAGAGGCGTGCTGCTGATTCTCAAACTGGCCGCCGAAAGTGACATAATATCCCTGCGGAAGCTTGATATCCCTGGCCATCGCAGCTTTGACCTCTTCGACGAAACCTACGATATCACGCCCCTTGACGTTGGCCTGAATCACGACCTGACGGCTGGCTGATTCGCGGGTGATCTCCACCGGCCCCTGTGTCTTGTGGATATCAGCCAACAGCCGTAGTGGCACCCTGGCCTGGCTCGGCGTCTGGATCAGCAGATTGCCGAGCGCTTCGGGCGAGTTACGCGCCGCTTCCGGCAAACGCAGTAACACGCCGGTGCGCCGATTGTTCTCGATAACGGTAGTCACCACGCGTCCGGCCACGCCCTCTTCAATCACCCGGTTAATATCCTGAACATTGATACCGTAACGGGCTATCTCGCTGCTTTTGATATCGATCTGCAAGTAGTTCTGGCCTGTCAGGCGCCCGCGAAAGATTCCCTCGGCACCGTTAATCGTGCCGAGCAACTGCACAATTTCATCGGACAGCGTGTCGAGTTTGTGCAGGTCGTCGCCATAGAGCTTGATCGCCATGGCAGCACGAACACCGGTCAGCATCTCGGAAACACGCATATCAATCGGCTGTGTAAAGGCAAAGTCGATCCCCTTGAACTCAGAGAGCTTCTCCGCCAGAGCTTTTTTGAACTCGGGAAGAGTGCGTGTCCATTCCGAACGTGGAAGGGTCTGGAGAAAGTTATCCGTCTGGTACAGACCCATGGGGTCCATTCTCAACTCATCCGCGCCGGTGCGTGATACCACACCGGTCACCTCCGGCATCGACATCATAACCCGCTGGATGTTCTTATCCATCGCCAGTGAATCGCTCAGCGAAATGTCCGAAGCCTTCTCGAGTGTGACCACAGTTGTGCCCTCATCCATCGTCGGCATAAACTCTTTGCCGATCTGAGGAAAGAGCCAACCGGCCAGACCAAGCGCCGACATTGCCAGAAACAGAGCTACCCAGCGATGATTCAGCACACCCTCCATCATCGGCAGATAGAGCCGTTTGAGCAGCCTGATCAGCAACCCGTCTTCATGATGCTCTTCTCCCCCTTTGCCGCCGCCATGGGAGCGCATAATCATGCTGGCCAGCACAGGAATCACCGTCATCGACAACAACAGGGAACCAATCAACGCAAATGCAATAGTGATGGCAAGAGGTTTGAACATTTTTCCTTCAAGGCCGGTAAGACTGAAAAGAGGCAGAAATACAACGACAATAATCAGAATGCCGGCAAGCACCGGTGTTGCCACCTCAAGCGTGGCCCGATAGGCAACATGCAGGCGATCTGCTCCGGGTCCAGCCTGCGACAAACGCGTATGGATGTTTTCCACAACGACCACTGCCGCATCAACCAGAATACCGATGGCGATTGCCAGACCACCGAGAGACATCAGATTCGCACTGATACCGAACATTCTCATCATCACGAAGGTGAAAAGCACTGACAGCGGCAGGATCAATGCAACCGTCAGAGCGCTGCGCAGGTTGCCCAACATGATAAGCAGCACCAGCAACACCAGCACCACGGCTTCACCAAGTGCTTTCTGTACAGTCCAGACTGCCTCGTTAACCAGCGTACTTCGGTCATAAAAAGGAACAATCTGCACACCCGGCGGCAGGCTTTTCTGCAATGATGCCAGCTCACTTTTGATTCCTTCAACAGCCGTTCGGCTATTGGCACCACGGCGCAGCAGAGCCAGTCCGGTCACAACCTCGCCCTCCCCGTCGGCACTTACCGCACCGTAACGCATCAGCGAACCAATCTTCACGCTTGCCACATCGCGGATATGGACCGGCCGGCCATTGCGCAGCGCCAGTGTAATATTACCGATATCCACTGCATTATTGAGTTTGCCAATGCTGCGAATCAGAAAGTTGCTTGCATCCATTGTTACCCGGTCGCCGCCGGAATTACGGTTGTTATTCATCAGTGCCGTTTTCAGATCATCCAGAACCAGACCATATTCAGACAATTTGGCCGGATCGGGGGTCACCTGGAAAGAGCGCACCTCGCCGCCAAGTGAATTGATGTCGGCAATTCCCGGCACCGCACGAAGTTGTGGACGAATCACCCAATCCTGCAGGCTTCTCAACTCACGGTTGCTGTACTCTTTGCCGACAATGCGGTACATATAGATACTACCAAGCGGGGTGGTAATCGGCGCAAGGCCGCCCTCCACACCGGCTGGCAGGGAACTCCACAGCTGACTCAATCGCTCGGAAACCTGCTGGCGAGCCCAGTAGATATCCGTGCCTTCGCTGAAGTCGAGGATAATGCTCGAGAGCGCATATTTCGTTGTCGAACGCATTACCGTCTGTTGCGGCAGGCCCTGCATCTCCGTTTCTATGGGGAAGGTAATGCGCGACTCGACCTCTTCCGGCGCCATGCCCGGCGCCTTAACAATGATGCGCACCTGTGGCGAAGATACATCCGGAAATGCATCGATCGGCAGCGTCTGGAATGACCAAAAACCCGCACCTGCCAGAGCAAAGGCGACAAGCAGCAGCATCACCCGCTGACTAAGCGAAAAACGAACAAGCGATTCAATCATGACTGCACTCCCGTATCACCGGTGGCTATGAGTGACCGGCCCAGCATCTGATTGAGATCGATCGATTTCTGGTGGCTGCGGAACAAGATATCCAGGTAACGGTTTCTGGCAGTAAAATAGGTATTGTAGGCATCGATCATTGCCAGGCTGGTGGATGCACCGATATCATAGTTTCTTTCCGTAGCCTGTAGCAGGCTTCGTGCAGGCTGCAACACGGCCTGTTTAAAATGTCCGGCCTGCGTCAACATATGCTGCAGCTGAATATGACTCTGGCGCAAACTGCCCATCAGCTCGCGTTTGGCCACATCAAATTGCGATTCGGCCCGCATCACCTCGGCCCGGGCCCTTTCTATATTGCCATTGTTCCGGTCCCACAATGGCAGGCTGACGCTCAGCAAAACACCGTTAAACGAAAACGTCTGATTATTTACATTGACGTTCTTTTCGCGAATAAAAGTCAACACAGGATCGTCAAAGCGGCGGGCATGCTCAAGGTCGACCCCGGCCTCTGCCTGAAGTACACGGTGATGCAGGCGACGCAGCAGCACGGTATTCGAGTCAATCTGCTTCTCAAGCTGAGGCAATGCGGCAGGTGTCGCTGCCGGCCGCATGTCTGTAAGCGTGACAGGCGCATCGGATGGCAGGGCAAGATAGGTGCGAAACATCTCCAGCGATTCCTGATAATTATTACGTGCCTCAGCCGTATCGAGGTCAGCCGCAGCATGCAGCAGCTGCAACCGGGAGCGATCAAGCGGGGCGACATAACGACCGATACCGGATGCATCGGTTGGCTTGCGCAGTGAACTGATGCGCTTGTGCGTGAACTTCAACCGCTGCTCCGCCAATGTCAGCTTCTCATGATCAAGCTGGAGTGACAGAAACAGTCGTGCCACTCTGGTTTCGATGTTGAGGCGGGTCTGAATAACATCTGCCCTGGCAGCAAGTATTCCCTGCTCTGCAACCTTCTGTTGATGCTTGAGGCGCCAGAGCGGGATCGGCTGCGAAACAGTCATTTGATCTACCGTGTAACCATTGCGCAACTGCTGCTGCCGGATATTGTTATCGACACGAAGGCTGACGCTTGGATTCGGCCATTCCCCGGCCCGCTCGAGCTCACCCTCTCCGGCCCTGATTCCGGCCTGAGCGCTCTTAAGCTCGGGAGCGATAGCAATGCCGCGCTCAATACTACGCTGCAACGTCCACGGTTCAGGTGAGAGAGGTTCAGCAGATGCCGAATACGACGAAAAAAAACATGCCGCTATACCAGCCAGATAAAAAGATTGGTTCAGCCTTGTTCTGTTTGCCATTAAAAACGCTCCCGTTGTGGGTAAAGGTTTATAATACCTATGCCAGCCATAACCCCACAGGCAACGCCTGCATGATTCTTAACCGGACTGGGATATTATGGCGTAACAGTAACGGCCAAACCTGAAACAGGCCTGAACAGCGCAGGGGCTGGCTTCTGCTGCAGTTTAAACAACACAGGGAGGGAAGGTGGTACTAAAGAGTGCTGTTATGAACTATGAGAGGGCATTGCCCCCTCGCTAGCTAACCGAGCAGAAGGTTCCAGTTTACCGGCCATGGCGCCCGGATCTCGAGCGCCTGACCGGTGATCGGATGATTAAAACGCAAGCGCCAGGCGTGTAGCATCAGGCCTTTACCGCCAAGCGATCTGTAGGCGGCCAGCTGCTCCTTTTCGCCATATTTACCATCACCGAGAATCGCGTGACCCTCATGCTGTAGCTGTACCCGCAACTGATGGGTGCGTCCGCTGTGCGGGGTTAAAGCCAGCATGGCATAGGCAAAACCGTCAGACTCAAAGCCCATCATCATCTGATAATCTGTTACCGATGCCTTGCCCTCTTCCGCATCAACAACCATACGCTCACCACCACGCACAATGCCCTTGGCCAGATTCGAGCTCATACGGCCGGCATGGGCATAGGGGTGGCCGGCAACCAGGGCAAAATAGGTTTTTTGCATATCGCGTTCACGAAACGATTCGGTAAGTCGCCTTAATGCCTCCAGATGCTTGGCCATGAGCAGTACACCGGAGGTATCCCGGTCCAGTCGGTGCGCCAGCCGCAGATCATCTAGTCCTCTGCTCTCTTTCAGCGCCTCGATCAGTCCCGCCTCGTGACCGCTGCCGCCATGCACGACCATGCCGGCCGGTTTATTCACCACCAGTATCGATGCATCTTCATACAAAACCGGAATGGCTGCCATTTTACCGAGCAGTGATGTCGGCACTGCAGCCCGCTCCATCTCATCGGCCTCGCGCAAGCTCAGCGGCAGAAATATCGCATCACCGTTAACCACATGTGTCTCCGGTTTGCAGCGCTTCCTGTTGATGCGCACATTGCCCTTGCGGATCAGTCGCAGAATCAGTGCCCGCCGTCCGGCCCCCAGATGGCGTATCAACACCCGATCCAGCCGGCTGCCATCCTCATCTCCACCAATGGTCAAAACCCCGTTCTCCACGACACTGCTTGCCAAACCGGCCTCCTTATCTGTAGCTTTAACCGCTTGCGCAGCAAGCTCCGTTTTTGTTGCACGACACCGTGATGCGCGTGTGCATCGTCAGGCTTAACAACTAGAGCAATGGAATCTAGAGACTTTTGCCGGGAATCCCAGCCTTCGACTATTTACCTCGGGCTCGGTTACTGCCCCCCGGCCTGTTACCCTGATGATGTCCCCTTAACGATGATGTGCTGCAAACGTAGAGCCTGCGCTAATTAAACTGCGTTTGAATGACTTGTGGTTGGAGCCTGCGTATACACACAGTGCCCGACAGACATAAACTGTGCGACTGCTACATGCTGACCGGCTAACACCGGCTTGCTTGCTGCAGCGACCCAAATGATGCGAGTACGGCTTGTTCAGCAAACAGGCCGCATACACATCTGGCTATTGCATAGTGCCTGCTGGATCAAGCCTCTCAAACGCCAAAAGGAATCAGGCGTGACAACAATTAAACGCATGCTGATCAATGCATCTCACGATGAAGAATCTCGTGTCGCCATAGCAGAAGATGGTTATTTACACGAACTCGATATTGAGTCAGCACAGAAAACACTAACCAAAAGTAACATCTATAAAGGCAAGGTCACCAAGGTTGAAGCAAGCCTGCAGGCCGCCTTTGTCGAGTACGGAGCTGCGCGTCAGGGCTTTCTCTCCCTGAGCGAAATCCACCCGGATTACTGGAAGGACGGCGTCGACAAATCGACCAATCCACGCAATGTATCCATTCAGGATGTACTGGCACCCAAGCAGGAGTTGCTGGTACAGGTGGTTAAGGAAGAACGTGGTAACAAGGGTGCAGCGCTGACCACCCAGATCTCGCTGGCCGGTCGCTATCTGGTACTGAGCCCGAACACCACCCGCGGCGGTATATCTCGCAAGCTCTCTGACGAAGAGCGTCGCTCGATGAAAGAGATCCTGTCACAACTGGATGTGCCGGAGAACATGGGATTGATCATCCGCACTGCCGGCAAGGATCAAACGCTGGAAGCGCTGCAGCGCGATTATCAGTATCTGCGTCGCCTGTGGGATGAAATTCGCATCAAGAGCGAAACAACGCCGCCGCCGGCGCTGATTTATCTGGAAGGCGATCTGGCCACACGTGCCATCCGCGATCACTTCTCCGATGATGTTGATGAAATATGGGTCGACAATCATGAAATCTATACACACACCAAGGCTTTCGTACACGCTGTGCTGCCGGGCAAGGAAAAGCTGGTCAAGCTCTACCGCGGTAAAATACCGCTATTCCGTAAATATGGTATCGAATCGCAGTGTGAAGAGATGCATGAGCGGGAAATCCGCCTGCGTACCGGTGGCTCCATTGTACTGGATCCGACCGAAGCCCTGACCTCTATCGACGTCAACTCTGCACGCGCTACCAAAGGCAAGCACATTGATGATACAGCGCTTGCTATCAACCTGGAAGCGGCCGAAGAGATCGCCCGCCAGCTGCGTATCCGTGATATCGGCGGACTGATTGTCATCGACTTCATCGACATGGTCAGTCGCAAGCACGGTCAGCAGGTTGAAGATATGCTGCGCAAGGCCTGTAAAGCGGATAAGGCACGTATCCAGTTCGCCCGTATTTCCCGCTTCGGTCTGTTGGAAATGTCACGCCAGCGCCTGCACCCATCCGTTCGTGAATCCACAACCGAGCCCTGCCCCCGTTGCCAGGGACGCGGCTTTATCCGCACGGTCGATTCCATGGCCCTGCAGATGCTTACCCGCATGGAAGATTGGGCAGAGGCAGGCAAGAAACCAACTCTGGTTGTCCAGGTGCCGTCCGATACCGGCGAATACCTGATGAACAACAAACGGGATAATATTGCCCGCATCGAAGAGAGCTACGAAATTCAGATTACCCTGCAGATCCGCCCGGATCTGGATATCCCCCACTACCGCATTGAGCGCCAGTGGACGGAGAGTAATCAGCAACGTGTCGAAGTATTGGAAGATACCAGCAAGCGCGTTAAACCTCCGCGTCCGAGCCGCAAGCTCAAGCCAATGAAACCTGTCGTCGGCGTGCCTACGCCGCCGCCGGATCTGCCTGAAAAGAAAGAGAAAAAGAAGAAGAGTGCCCTGACCACCCTGATCGATATACTGACAGGCCAGAGCCGCAAGGAAAAATTACAGAAAGAGGCTGAAGAGAAAGCGGCAGCCGAGCGTGAAGAACAGCGCAAGAGCGAACGATCACGTAACCAGCGCGAGCGCAATGAGAGACCACGCCGGAAATCGGCACCCGCCAAGGCAGCTGTAGCAGAAAAGAGTGACGATACACAGTCATCAAGCAGCGCCAATCAGCCGGATGAGCAGGCACCCGTCAAAAAAGCACGCCGACCACGCAAGCCCAGAGCACCAAAACCAGCGGGCGAAACCGTGCAGGAAGCAGTGGCTGTACAACAACCTGTTGAAAGCGATGGCGAGGCACCCAAAGCCAAACGCAGACGCAGACGCAGGCCACGCCGCACAGCAGACAGCAGCGAAGCAAATGCCGAGACCGGCCAGTCAGCACAAGCCGACAACAACGGCACTGATTCGGCACCGACAAGCAGCCCGACACCGGCTGCGGCTGCAACCAGACCCGTCAGCGACACCCCAAAAGTAGCAGCACCCACAGCAACAGAGGCGGCCCCTTCGGCATCTCAGGGCGAATGATCGACTCTCCGGATGAGAATAGCCTGAGCTTTACTGTCTCTACCGATGCATCCGGAAAACGGCTGGATGCCGTGCTTGCTGCTGCATGCGAACTCAGTCGCAGCCGCATCCAGATACTGCTGCAAGAGGGACATGTTCATACCTATAGCGGCAAGCCGGTCAGCCAGGCATCTGCCAAGGTTTGGGAGGGTGAGCGCTATGTGATCACCCTGCCGCCGGCAAAACCGCTGGTGCTGGAACCTGAAGATATCCCTCTGGACATCCTGTTTGAAGATGATCATCTGATTATCCTGAACAAGCCGGCCGGCATGGTCGTGCACCCCTCCCATGGTCATGATCACGGCACACTGGTGCACGCGCTGCTACACCACTGTAAATCACTGCCCGGCATCAATGGTGTTGAGCGACCGGGTATTGTCCACCGTCTGGACAAGGATACATCCGGCAGTCTGGTCATCGCCAAGACCGAAACAGCGCACCAGCGCATGTCGGACATATTTGCCACCCATGATCTGAACCGTCAGTACATCGCATGGTGCAGAGGTGTGCCCAGTTGGCGCGTCAAACGCATTGAGCTGCCTATCGGTCGACATCCCCGTCAACGCCAGAAAATGGCCGTTACAGACAGTGGCAAAGAGTCCATTACCGATGCATCAGTCGAACATATTTTCGGCCCATTCAGCCAGATGCGCTTGACCCTCTATACCGGGCGCACGCATCAGATCCGTGTTCACCTGGCACATGAGAATCTGCCGGTACTCGGTGATCCGGTATATGCACGCAGTTATCATCCGGGCAGGGAAATTTTTGAGCCCGCCCGACAGGCCATTGCCACACTGATCCGTCAGGCGCTGCATGCGGAACTGCTGGAGTTTGACCACCCTATCAGCGGAGAATCGCTCAGTATTCGCGCCCCGCTGCCACCAGAGCTGGCATCCCTTCGCGATGCACTCACCAAGAGTTATGGCTGATGCCGTTGTAAACACCCCGTATGAGTGATTGCAGCATCATACCATCGCAGTTACTGGCCGAGCATGGTATCCAGGCTTTTTTTACCACCCGCAAAGGTGGCGTCAGTCCGCCCCCGTACGACAGCTTTAATTTCGCTCCCGATGCCGAAGATGATCCTGAGCACATCCATACCAACCTGAGACGACTGGTTGCCCGCACCGGCCTGCTAGCACCTCCCCATCAGGCCAGACAGGTGCATCAGTGCGCATCGATCTGGTGCAGCGGGAGCGGCAGCTTGCACAATAGTGAAGCAGACATTCTGCTTTCCAGCGTCGCCAATACATCGGTAGCGGTACGTACTGCCGACTGTCTGCCCATCCTGCTGGCAGATCCTGTTGCTGGTATTGTTGCAGCCGTACATGCCGGCTGGCGTGGCACAGCTGCCGGTGTCGTCACGGCTGCCATCCATGAGATGGTTGAGCATGGCGGCAATACTGCACATATCCTTGCATCCCTTGGTCCCTGTATAGGCCCATGCTGCTTCACCATCGGCGAAGAGGCAGCCATTGCACTGGCAAGCAGTGTTGACGGTGCACATCACCATATTCAGCCGCACCCTCTGCAGGCGGATCTTGTCGCCATCAACCACCTGCAACTGATGGCCAGTGGCATTACGGAGCAACATATAGAGCACTGCAGTCAGTGTACCGCCTGTAATCCGGAGCACTTTTTTTCCTATCGCAGGGATGGCCATCACTCCGGTCGTCAACTCGCCGTTGTCGCCATACCATCCGCGACGTAAGCTTCGCACATGATTTCAAAATTATTTACTATCCTATGCATCTGCCTGATGGCGACCCTGATAAGCGGCTGCGCCGGCAAGGATCAGGCCTATAAAAACGACGCCGAGCGTGAGTACCAGGCCTCAAAGGAACTGGTCAACAAGGGGAGCTATGCCCAGGCTGCCAAGGATCTCGACCACTTTGGCAGTAAATACCCCTACAGCAAGTTTGCCACACCAGCTGAACTGTTGCGTATTTTTGCCGCTTACAAGGATGATGAATTCGTTCTCTCCGAAGTACTTAGCCAGCGATTTATAGATCTGCACCCGGCACATGCCAGTGTCGATTATGCCAAATACATGCTGGCCATGAGCCAGTACAAGCAGCGTGCCTCGGCAGAAAAGGATCCCACCCAGAACAAGGCGGCAATCAAATCATTCAAGCAATTGATCAAGGACCACCCCGATAGCAGTTATGCCAAACAGGGCCGTATGCGACTGCAATCACTATTCAATTCACTGGCCAAGCATGAGCTGACGGTTGGTAAATTTTATTATGACAGGGAGCGTTTTGTCGCTTCAGCGAACCGCTTCCAGCAGGTCATCCAGCACTACCAGAGTACGCCTTCGATCGAGGAAGCGCTGTACTACCTCGCCTCGTCCTATGCCAGGATGGATATGAAAAAAGATGCCCTTCAGGTCACACAACTACTCCAGCACAATTACCCGGGTAGCTCATGGAGTGCCAAAGCGGACCGATTCCGCTAGCAGCCTCAGGCGCGCCCCACTCCATGTTCCGAGTCAACACACCCGGTCGCTTACTTCTCGTACTGCTACTACTATCCCTTATCGGATGCGGCAACCACGATAAGGATGAGATCAATGCACTGCTCGATGCACGTGACAAGGCCGTCAGCACGCATGATATTCTGGCCTACCACACCCTGCTACTGCCCGACTATGCAGACAAAGCGATTAGCGAAGCCGATCTCATTATTCGCATGCATAACCTGTTCGAACAATTTGATACCATCAGCATGACATCCGATAACCGTATCATCCGCATTCAGGACAGTGAACACGCCCTGTGCGAGCAGAATTATCACCTGCGCGTAGAGTCAGATGGTACATGGCGGCAAATCTATCAACGTGAACAGATTGCGCTGACCAGAACAGCAGCGGGTTGGAAAATAAGCGGTGGATTGTAACTAAACAGGTCTATTTGCTTCTGCCTGGCGGCTGAATGCATCGGCGGCAAAATCATCGACCATGACCGCATGCAGAATTGCCGCACGCGCCTCCGTCAACAGGTCGGACTCTTTCTGATTAAGTATTCCAGCCCCAACCAGTCCGCTTAACCACGCACCATAGTCCTGATCCGGACGGTGAATCTGACCATGCTCTTTAAGCTTGCGTTCAATCGGTTCAATATGGATGGTCAGACGCATGGCATGATGCAGGCGGCCGGTTGCACTCTCGCTATCTCCATCGTAAATACCGCTAACAAGCCGTTTACGTGTTGCCGATGGCTCGATCAGCATCCCGGCCAGTTGATGCATCAGCTTATCATCCGGCAGGCTTGCCCTGCGCCCCAGAGGAAATGCCCAGACGCGCATTTTCCAGGCAATAGGCCGCACCGGAAAGTTGCGAATTACCCCATCAAGCGCCTGCTCTACCTGATACAGGCTGTACTGACATGCCCAGTGCATCAGCGGCTCATCCGCGCGCGGCCGTCCATCATCTTCAAAGCGCTTGAGCACTGCAGAGCACAGATACATCCAGGCCATGGCGTCGGCAAAGCGACCGGAAATAGCCTCCTTACGTTTGAGTGCACCTCCGAGCGTCATTAACGCCAGATCAGCCATGGCTGATGTCGCGGCGCTGTAGCGGGCAATCTGTCTGTAATAGCGTGCGGACGGACCGGCAACAGGTGCCGGCGCAAACAGAGGCCCTGCCAGGCCGTAGAGCACAGCCCTGGCGGCATTGGCAATGGTATAACTCATATGTGCCATCAAAGCGGTATCAAAGCGCTCAAGCGCGCCATCACCCTCCGCTGTGGCACTGGCAATCTCCTCCTGCAGGTATGGATGACAGCGCATAGCACCCTGACCGAAAATCATCAGCGAACGGGTCAGTATATTCGCGCCCTCCACAGTAATCGCCACAGGGATGGACTGATACAGGCGCCCCAGATAGTTCGACGGCCCCATACAGATGCCGCGGCCACCATGCACATCCATGGCATCATCCACCACCTGCCGCATCGCTTCGGTCAAATAACGTTTGGCGATAGCTGTCACCACTGCCGGCTTTTCACCGGCATCCAGTGCTGACACGGTAAGACGCTCGCCGGCATCCATCAGATAGGTCAGGCCGGCAATGCGGGCCAACGCCTCCTCCACCCCTTCAAAGCGGCCGATCGAAGTATGGAACTGCTTGCGCAGACGGGCATAGGCGCCGGTACTATCCGCACACATCTTGCCTGCGGCCACGCTCAACGATGGCAGGGAAATACCGCGCCCGATCGACAGCCGTTCAACCAGCATGCGCCAGCCCTTGCCGATCATCGCTTCTCCACCAATCACGCAATCCATCGGTATAAACACATCTCTGCCGCTGTTCGGCCCGTTCATGAATGCAATATTCAACGGATCATGGCGGCGACCGATCTCAATACCCGCCATATCGGTCGGGATCAGCGCACAGGTGATTCCCAGGTCTTCCTGCTCTCCGAGCAGGTGTTCAGGGTCATAGACATGGAACGCCAGCCCCAGCACGGTAGCGACCGGCCCCAGTGTGATATAACGCTTTTCCCAGTTCAATCTGAGACCAAGCACCTCTTCCCCGTCGAAGCGACCGCGACAGACAATACCGGTATCGGGGATGGCACTGGCATCGGAGCCGGCCATGGGACCGGTAAGGGCAAAACAGGGTACTTCATCGCCGGCAGCCAGACGCGGCAGATAGTGATCTTTCTGTGCATCTGTACCGTAGGCCAGCAGTAGCTCAGCCGGACCCAGCGAGTTCGGCACCATCACGGTGACCACCGCCGCCGCACTGCGAGAGGCAATTTTCTGCAACACGCATGAGTGGGCATGAGCGGAAAATTCCAGCCCACCGTAGCGTTTGGGTATGACCATGGCAAAAAACCGATGACTGCGGATAAAGGTCCATACATCGGCTGGCAAATCGCGCAGTTCATGGTTGATCTGCCAGTCATCAAGCATCGAACATAGCTGTTCGGTCGGTCCGTCCAGAAATGCTCTCTCCTCTTCACTCAACACCGGTTTAGGAGTAGCCAACAACCGGGAAAAATCAGGATTGCCGCCAAACAGTTCACCATCCCACCAGACTGTCCCCGCCTCAATCGCGGCTTTTTCTGTATCCGACATCGGTGGCAGTGATTTGCGAATATATGCTTTCAATGGTCCGCTGATCCATTTCAGGCGGATCTCTTCAACAGTGAAAAAGACAAAAGCTGCTATGACTGCACATAAGATGAGTACGCCCACGGCCACACTCATCCCTGTCAGCATCAGCGCCACATCGGCAACAGTCAGCATACCCAGCCACGGTTTAAGCGATATATGTGCCCTGGCCAACAGAAACAGCAGGGTAAACAACAACAGGACAAGAAAAATCCACAACATTTTACGCCTCCGTAAACCGGTTTGTCTCCAGTATAACCATCAAGCTTCCCGCTTCACACAAAAAAAGGGGCTCTTTCGAGCCCCCTGCATGATTCACAACTGTTTCTGCACTCAGAAACGATATGTCAATGATGCTGCGGCCAGATGAATGGTCGATTTATAGATGCCGTTACGCACCCAGTTGGACGGGGCCAGTGATGCAGTTTGATTGCGCTCTGTCAGCCAGACATAGATGTATGCCAGATCAAGTGTCGCATTATCCGAGAGATCCACGCCATAACCGACATGCACTGCCTGCCTGTCATTGCCCGGCAGAAGCGGGGTAAAATTAACCGGATCGATCGGGGTCGGGTCATAGGTATAACCGAATCGTGCGCGCATCGTATCCGAATAAGCCCATTCGGCACCCACACGGAAGGCCCAGGTTGCCTTCCACTTCTCCTGCACCGTCAACGAAGGCAACGCACCGCCAGCCAACGCCGGTGAATAGGTAAATGCCAGTTTATCAAATTTCTTCCAGTTCACCCAATCTGCATCTGCACTGATCGTCCACGCTGCTGTCGGATGCACGGACACACCGATATTCAGGATATCGGGCATCGTCACGGTAATGGCATTACTGCTTGTTGTAGCTGTAGCGACATGGGTTGACTGCCCTTTCGACTTGATCTTCACGCTGGAGCGGTAACTGACACCGGCATTAAACATTTCGCTCTTGTAGAGTGCCGCCACATTATAACCCCAGCCGGTCCCTTTGAAATTCTGTTTCAGCGCCGTGCCGTTAAAATCAACCTTGTACATATCGACAAAATCGACGCCCGCAGCCAGTGCAAAGCTGTCACTTAATTTGAAGGCGACGTTGCCGTTGACATTAATCGCCTGCAGCCTGCCATATTCGGCCGCACCTGAAAAAACTGCTGTTGTCGGCCACTTCACCTCCAGCCCGAACGGCGCATTGATGCCGATACCGGCGGTCAGGTCCGAATCGGTAGCAATCACCATATAGGCATGCGGCACAACGATCGTTTTCTTGTCCATAGTGGAGCTGGAGGGTGCGAGAGGATTGCTGGCGTTGGCGGTAAAATCCACCTTTGGCATCACGGCAACAGCGCCAACAGTGACAGCCGTCTGCTGAAATGACAGACCGGCCGGATTAAACCAGTTGGCCGATGGGTCATCCGCAACACCAGTGAATGCATTACCCATCCCCATCGCCTTAACCCCCATCTCCGGAATCTGAAAGCCTCCGGCCTGAGCAATCTGCTGCCACGCAAACAGCATGGTAAACAACACCAGGATTCGTTTCATCATCACATATTCCTCCTCTCCGCAAAGTCGAAACAGCATAGCCAACGTAGGATCTTTTGTAAATTATGACCTTGCAAAAGAGAAAATCGTTTCAGCCGTCGCTGCGTCTGTTCTGCATACAGCTAACGGAGCGATCTTATTCGTCTGAATAAGCGATGGCGTGATCAGCCAGACAGTTTTTCAGCACTGTGACGTACATGCCGTTTAGTCTGCCACAGCTTTTCAATAAAACTGTAGTCAGGTACCCGATTCAACGGGCAGGAGTCGTGGTATATGCCGGACTTCAGATGGATGGCATCGTCACGACTCTCACCTGTCGCGAGGCTACCCCCGGCAATCGATGGCAGACTCAAACGCGAGAGCTCTGACCCCGCGCAGCTAAAGAACAAGCGCATAGGGCACATCGCGATGCACCACCCGGAATATATAATCGCCCGCCTGCAGGCCATTGCCAGCCACAGGTAGAGAGACAAGTATCCGTTAACAGCAGATAGCCGCACACCCATCCGGTCAAAAGCCGGCCAAAACAGGGAAACACAGATCTGGAGCGTGTACTTATGACAGCACATAAACGAAAAGTAGGACTGGCTCTCGGCAGTGGATCGGCCCGCGGCTGGGGTCATATCGGCGCCATTCGTGCCATGCACGAGCAGGGAATCAGAGCGGATATTATCTGCGGTTCCTCCATTGGTGCGCTGGTTGGTGCGGCTCTGGCATCCCATCATCTGGATGAGCTGGAACAGTGGGTTTTGGAACTGTCGCTGCGCGATATGATCAAGCTGATGGATTTCAACCTGCGCAGTGGCGGCCTGATTGAGGGAGAACGCCTGTTGGAGTCCTTCTGCCGCTATGTGGATGACGTACCGATTCAACAGCTGGATACCGCCTTCGGCGCCGTCGCCACCGATCTTGAAAGCGGCCATGAATGCTGGCTGCAGCAGGGCAGCCTGCTTGATGCGGTGCGGGCATCGATTGCCCTGCCCGGTCTCTTTTCTCCTTTTTATCATCAGCAGCGCTGGCTGGTCGATGGTGGCTTGGTGAACCCGCTGCCAGTATCGATGTGCCGGACCATGGGGGCGGATATTATCATTGCGGTCAACCTCAATAGTGATCTGGTCGGTAATCACGCCCGTGCAGCCGGCAGGGAAACGCGGCTCGCTCTCGCGATGCCCGAAAACGAATTACTACAGAACACTGCTGTCCGGTTAAACATTGATCAGGCTCAGTTGGTTTAAATTTTCAGTTGGTTGTCGTTTTGGTGGAGGCGATTGTTTCATCACTAATTC
>PFXI01000013.1 GCA_002791575.1 Zetaproteobacteria bacterium CG_4_9_14_3_um_filter_54_145
GGGGTGTCGACTTCACCGGAATCAGGTGCCGACTTCAATCGGAATGGGGTGCCGCGTTCCAGCGGAATCAGGTGTCACGTTCGACCGGAATACGCACCTTTGGTGCCAAAACACCCCTCAAGTCAGAGTACAATAGCATTAGTGCCGGTCCTTCTTAGTCGACCACGTCCCAGCCTCACCCGGTTATAGGGCAATCTTTTGCACGCGGTTCTGCCATCCCCAACAGCCGGCGGCCGTTAAGAGGAGATGGGCGATCTTCCGGTGCGTGTGATATGCGTTAAGACAGCTATCCATATTCGGGTGAATCGCCCGTAGGTGCTAACCCGGCCGCGCAAGCCCCCGTGCAGCCAGGCATACCAACGCTGAACGTACTGCCGGAGCCGATCCTCATCGGCCCCTTGCTCATAAAGACCTGTTTTTGCTCCTGCAAAACAGGCACTTCCTTCGTCCATGAAGGTCGTCGGCGAGCACGTTGCAACAATCGGTCCAGGCAAAGCCTGGAAGGTCGCAGTTTACGGCCGGGGTGCAGGCGATACCCCAGAAAATCAAACCCCCTTTTCGTGGTTCCAATATAGCGTTTATCCGGATGAACGCTGAGTTTCAACGAATCCAGCACCCGGTACATCGCTCGTAAAGCTACCCGCAGCTTGTGTCGGGTTGGCGCGAAGATTACAAAATCATCCATGAACCGCTTGTAGCGTATGCCGTAGCGGACTTCACAGTTTTCCATCTGTCGATCCAGTGGTGTCAGGTAGAGCGCAGCCAGCAACGGTGAAATGGCTCCGCCAGCCACCATCCCCCGTCCGCTATGATGCTCATCAGGCAGGCTCAGGTAATCCCTGACGATAGCCTGAAACGAAGGGTTCACGCCTGCCCTCCGTAACTGAGCCAGCAGGATGCTGTGACTCATGTTTTCGTAGTAACGTTTGATGTCAAACCGGGCGACAAATGGAAAATGCTCACTCGCTCTTTGCGCCAGCCTGATCACCCCTTTGACTCCGCCATGCCCCTTCAAGTGAGCGCAGCGGCGACTGAGATGTGGCTTGAGCACGGCACCCAGTTGATATTTCACCTTGCGCAATAGCGATTGGCTCTCCGGCGCCCAGCGAACAAAGTACCGCCCCTGATCACACCAACTATTCTTCAGTTTCAGCATTACTGGCTTCGCCACGGCTTCAGAACTGGGTGATTATGACAGTAATCAGGATGGTAAGATCACCTTTGAAGAGGTGATGAAGCATCTGGAGCCATCGGTCAGAACAGGCTTTGATACGCTGGATCATAATCATGATGGCGTATTATCCGACAAGTATTTTGATGATGTGCAGAAAGGCATACAGCATCTGGAAGAGTGGCTGAAAGAGTTGATCCGGCCCTTATTGCAGGAGCCGGATAACAGATCTGTCGAGGTTTGAGGTGAGCCTGATCACTGCGGGATATTGCTCCCTGCATCAGTAGTAGCACTGCACGCTGAATTAAATCCTGCGAGGAAAAAATGGCAAATTTCAACACCCATATCACAGTTGCAGCTGCAGGTTCCCTGCTGGCAACTGGCATCTGCTTACAGACAGCCCACCTCAGCCAGGCAGAGGCTGCGGCACTGTTTGCCATGGGTACACTGGCCGGTTTGTTGCCGGATATTGACTCTGATCACTCACTGCCAGCGCAATGGATCTTCAGCCTGTTAAGTCTGGCTACAGCGCTGCTGATCCTGTTCGGCTGGCAGGGAAAACTGCCGCTATGGCAACTACTGGCTTGTGCAGCAGCCGGTGCTGTGGTGATGCGTTACATCATACTCAAGCTGTTTACCCGTATCACCGTGCATCGGGCTCTTTTTCATTCATTACCGGCGGCACTGTTGGCGGGGCTGGCCACCATTGTGCTGGGGCAGCAGTTGATGGGCTGGTCACTGGATTTCACCTGGCTGGCGGCGGCTTTTGTCACCTGCGGATATCTGCTGCACCTGTTGCTGGATGAGATGTTCAGCGTCAATCTGATGGGTAGCTCTCTGAAACAGTCATTCGGTACAGCGCTGACACTGTTTGCTCCAGCGGCATGGCCGGCCTATCTGCTGCTCTATAGTGCGGTGCTTGCAGGTATCGTGCTGCTACCCATGCCACGGTTTATTTCCGCGGCCATACCACGGCCGCTGGAGAGCACCCTGCATGATTCGTTCAACCATCTGCTGGTGATGGTTCCTGCCTGGTAAACGCAGCATCAAACAGCGGATTGAGTGATCTGCATAGCCATCAGCGGGAGCCATGGGCAGATCATTCAGCTATTGCGGGCGGTAATTTCGATCAGGTGGTAACCGAACTGGGTTTTGACCGGCCCGTGCACGGTGTGTAGCGCTGCGGAAAACACCACATCATTGAACTCCTTCACCATCTGCCGTTCACGAAATTCACCCAGATCACCGCCCTTGTTTGCCGACGGACAGCTGGAGTGCTGTCTGGCCAGCTCGGCAAAATCGGCACCATTTTCAATCTCGGCCTTCAGCGCTTCGCACTGGGCGAGATCTGCCACCAGAATATGACGGGCGCTGGCTGTAGCTCTTTTACGTTTCCAGAAACTCATGTGCGCTTCTCCATGACTGCATCAAGCAGTTGTTTGATGACAAAGCCTGCCAGCATGAAGCCGAACAGGTTGGGCATATAGGAAATGGTGCCATTGACCGCGCGCGGCAGGTGATCGGGGTTATTGCTGACCGGCGCCTGCGGCAGCGGTTTGATCGGATACTCACCGGAAAATACTACCGGATAATCCAGCGATGCACCGGCCCTACGCAGCTTTCGGCGCAGGTTGACCGCCAGGCCGCAATTATAGGTTTTATCCAGCGTGGTGATTTCAGCTTTTGTGACATCGAGCCTGCCGCCCGCCCCGAGGCTGGAAGCAACAGGAATAGCCAGCTGCTGACAGGTGGCTACCAGCACCGCCTTGCAGGCCACTGAATCGATGCAGTCGATTACATAATCAAAGGCGCCGGCCAGTAAAAACGATTCCATATTGTGCGGGTCGAGAAAGCCGACATGGGCATTGAGCTTCAGCTCCGGATTGATATCCAGCAGCCGCTCTCCCATCACCACAGCTTTATCCCGGCCGACGGCGCTATGGGTACTGACCAGCTGTCGATTGATGTTCGAGATGCCGACCTTGTCATGGTCGACGATAGTCATCCGTCCGATGCCGGATCTGGCTACAGCTTCAGCGGCAGCACCGCCGACACCGCCAAGGCCGACGACGAGCACGTTACGGGCAGCCAGATATTGAAGACCGTCTGCTCCGGTTAGAATTTGGGTGCGTTCCTGGGCATGGCTCACAGTCTGAATAACTCCCTGACATTGCGATTACACTGATCTGCTATGACCTGCGTATCTGCGGCGCGTAGCGTAGCAATCTGTCGCACAATTTCGAGCAGAAAAGCCGGTTCATTACGCCGGCCTTTGTGTGTGCTGGGAGGTTGATCCGGTGCATCGCTCTCCACCAGCAGCCGCTCCAACGGCATTTCGCTCACGATCTCTTGTAGTCGTCTGTTTTTTGCATAGGTGATGCTGCTGCCGATACCCAGATAAAAGCCCTGAGCAATCAGCGCACCGGCCTGCTGAGCGCTGCCGGCAAAACCATGCACAACGCCGGAAAGCCCCGGCCTGAGGCGTATTTCCCGGGATACCGTGTCAACGGCCCTGCAGGCATGGATAATGACAGGCAGCTGCATGCTCAGCGCGAGATCGAGTTGGGCGCGGAACCAGTGCAGTTGTTCATGCTCCGGGCTTTTGCCATGCGCGCCATCCAGACCGCATTCACCGATGGCGACGGCCTGCTGCAGATAGTCGGGCAACAGAGCTAGGTCATCATCGCTGTGCAGATGGCAAAACCAAGGGTGCAACCCGTAGGCGGGGTAGATCGTGCGCTGTTGATATGTTGCCGCCAGATCCCGCAATTTGGGCCAGCCGCTGCGCAATACCGCTGGTACAATAAAGGTATCGACGCCGTGATCCGCAGCGCGTGTCAGCACTGCAGCGCGATCAGCATCGAAGCGCAGATCGTCGAGGTGGCAGTGACTATCGATCAGTTGCATGGTGCTGATAGTGCCACTCGCCAGGCTGATCGGAAAGGCTCAGCCTGTTATCAGATCAGCGGGTATCTTCAGTTCTGTATGGTTTTCTTGGCGCTGACCAGCGACTCAACGGGCACACCGAGCAGTCCGGAGAGGCGATTGATATACTGATCTTCGAGGAAATCGATTTCACCATCTGCCAGAGCCACCTGCCAGATTTGCTGTAAAATCCGGGTTCTTTGCTCCAGATCATAATTGCTGTTGATATGCTCAACAATCTCATTGAAGCGTAGATTTTCTGCATCGCCGGATAGACACTGTTCGATCAGTGCTTCGCCTTCTACTGCAGTCAAACCATAGTGTTCACGCAGCAGAAAATTAATTTCAACACGTTCTGATGCATCAATTCTACCATCCATGCCCATCATGCCGACCATCAGCTTGGTGATCGCCAGCGAGAGCTCCGGTATCTTGGTTTGGCTGTCAGGATTGCCACTCCACCAGTTTTTCAGGGTATTGAGCATTGGCATAAATCCCTCCCGTATCCTTCCCTCAGATTTAGATGCCAGTCTATGTGCACAAAGCACCACATTCAATCTATCGCCCGATTCGGCAGAAAGATGAGGAGTTATTTTCCGCAGGGCTGGATGTCCCTATTGCCGCATCATATCCACCTAGGGCTGCTGCTGCGTCCGCTCTGGGTCAGGGCAACGGGCCTTCATGGGTAATTTTCCAACCGGCGTCGCTATGCTCGAAAACAAGCGCCTTGAGATCATCGCTATTAAATGCATCTGAGCGGAAATGCTGCAGGAACTCGACGCGCAACCTCTCCTCGGACAAACCGATCACCTCAATGTTCTCCGCCCTGACATTGATAAATGCGCGTTTGCCGATGACCCGCCTCTTATAGCTTTTCCAGGCATCGATATTTTTAAAACGGGCACCGCCATCAAACGTATCCGCATAAGCCGCGAAATAGGCATCCGCGTCACGTTTACTCCAGGCTGTGCACCATGCTTGCAGTGCAATCAGTACAGCGTTGCGCGCAACCGTTGTTACTGGCACAAGATTCTCTCTGCCGGCGGCCTTCCTGATATGGGTTGGCTTGGTTCGGTTTTTTTTCGCCTGCCCGGCAGCATCCGGCAATGGCAGAGCGGGTACCGCCGCGACTGTCGGAACAGCGATCGGGGTCGCAGCAGGCAGAGATGGTGCGGCTGCCGCCGCCTGTTCACGCTTGTGCAGCTCTATCAACGTATGCAAACGGGCATCCACTTCGCTCAGGGCTGGTTCCAGCTCAGCAGGCACCTTCATCCGTACTTCCCGGCTGTTGCCGCCGGCTCTGTGCACTGCTGCAATACGCAGCTGTCGGTCGGCCTCAATTTTCAGCATGCTGACCAGCGCAGATCCGGTTTGATTTTCCAGTATCTTTAAGGCCTGTTCCGGTTGGTGCATGTTTATCAATACCCGCGCCTGCAGTATGACGCGATCCTGGCTGGACATGCGTTGTACTGCTTCAGACTGGCCACTCTGCAGTAGTGCCAGCAGGTGTTCCCACTGTACGGGTGCGGCCATCAGGGCTGAAGGTAATATCAATGCCAGGGTCAGAAGCACTGCCCTGCTGAGGTTGCTGTTTTTATGCATACGTTGCCTTCCCGGATTGGACTAAAGAGATGATTGTCCAAGTTACACTCTTTGGCGCTTCACGAAGTTGTGTGGGTAAAATCTAAGAATCAGCTATATTTGGTTAATGAGAGACAAGCATTTATACCAACAGATACTTGGCAT
>PFXI01000003.1 GCA_002791575.1 Zetaproteobacteria bacterium CG_4_9_14_3_um_filter_54_145
GAATTAGTGATGAAACAATCGCCTCCACCAAAACGACAACCAACTGAAAATTTAAACCAACTGAGCCTGATCAATGTTTAACCGGACAGCAGTGACATCAAGTATAGAAAGGCGCAGTAATGCGGTTGCATTCCTTAGTGATGGTTCAAGTTTAGAGGCTAAATACATAACGTCTGTGCGATAGAGCACGTACGGGAAGAGCTACCCATTGTAGGATGTATGATTTACAACTTTATTCTTGCATCTCCGATCATTTTCCTAGCGTAAAAAGTGAGCCTTTCAAACCAGATGGGAGCCATTCCGACATGGTTACATGGTTGTGATCGGCAAGGAGTAGTACGCTCGTCATAATCCTTGCGCATGCTCAGCCTGTCCGAAGAACAGAGCCATCAAATAACGGCACATCACGGGCGGATCAGCCAGATATATGGGACGCGGCATCGGCAGTAATTACGCCGATTTCAGCTATAGGGTCGATCTGCGGATGGCTTGAGCTTACAGACGAAAGTTTATACGAAATGCCCTGCTATACCGCCAGCCAGTTCACGCCCCTGCGCACCAGCAGTTTTCTCAACTCCTCAACCAGGAAGATCACCAGCGGACTGGTCAACACAACAAACCATGCGGCCATCGGGAACTGCGTGGCGGAGAAGATCGGATTAAGCACCGGCAGATCGATAATAAGTATAATAAACAACACTTCGAGCAACACACCCAGCATGATCCAGCGGTTGGGCCGGGTCAGATAGGGCACGGCACTCTGCCGGTTGGTGCGGCAGGCCATGACATTACCGATCTGGCAAAACACAATGGTCGCCAGAAATGCACCCGAGGCCTGCATATAGAGTGACGTACCACCGGCCAGTGACTCTCCCCAGCTCCAGCCGCCATAGGCCAGTACAATAAAAAAGCTCAGAAAAGCGAGTGCAGCCTCGATCGGCCCGACAATGGCATAACTGCGCACAAAGGTGCGGACGCTCACCAGTCGGTCACTGCTGCGCCGCGGCGGGCGCTGCATGATATCGGCTTCCGCAGGCTCATTGCCCAGTCCGATCGCGGGTATCATGTCGGTCATCAGATCAATGGCCAGAATCTGTATCACGGTAATGGGCAGTGGAATCGGCAGCAGTACATAGGCAACAAATGGCAGCACTTCCGGAATATTGCTGGTCAGGATATAGGTGATGAACTTTTTGATATTATCATACACCGCACGTCCCTCTTCGATGGCGCTGATGATGGTGGCAAAATTATCATCCAGCAGGATGATATCGGAGGCCTCCTTGGCCACATCTGTGCCATGCAGCCCCATCGATATACCGATATCGGCCCGTTTCAGGGCAGGTGCATCATTCACGCCGTCACCGGTAACCGCCACGACCTCACCCATATCTTTCAGTGCATCGACAATTTTAAGCTTCTGCTCGGGTGCGATGCGTGCAAACAGCACCTCTTTGTTCTTCAAGGCGGCAGTCAGCTGCTCAGCACTCATCAACGCCAGCTGCTCTCCCTCAATAACGTGCGGATTACTGACAATACCCAGTTTGCGGGCGATATAGCTCACCGTCTCTGCCTTGTCGCCACTGATCACGATAATGCGGATGCCCGCACTCTTGCAGGCGGCGACAGCTGCCGGAACCTCCGGTCTGGGCGGATCTACCATAGCCACGAGTCCCGCGAAGACCAGGCCATCCACCTCCTGCTCCGCCTGCTCTACCACCCTGTAAGCCAGAGCCAGCACCCGCAAACCCTGGCCTGCATAGTGATCGGCCTGAGTAGCGAGCTTTGCGCGTTCATCATCACGCATAGCTCTCACCAGCCCCTCGCTGTGCACCTGCGCACAACGGGCAAGGATCACATCGGGCGCCCCCTTGACGGTCATGAACAAGGTACCGCCCTCTGTAGCGTGTGTGGATGACATATATTTGTTGTCCGGATCAAACGAGCGGTTGTGCTTCAGCTCAAAGTGACTGCGCAATGCATCAAAGCCGACCTGCTTGTCGACAAAAGTCGCCATCGCTGTTTCGGTGGGATCACCCTTGAATATCGCCCGGCCATGCTGATCACCGTTACCGTTCACAGATATCACATCATTACACAGCGCCATAATCTCAAGAAAGGTGCGGGATGCGCGGTTATTACTGAACCCGTCAGTATCATCCGCTTCGACCTCGCAGAAATCGAGATAAGCACTCTCCACATGCAGCCGGTTGCGGGTCAGCGTACCTGTCTTATCCGTGCAGATGACGGTGGTGCTGCCCAGCGTTTCTACAGACAGAATATTTTTCACCACGGCATTGCGTTTACCCATGCGTAGTGACGATTGGGTGAGCGCCAGCGTAACGGTTGGCAGTAGCCCTTCCGGTACATTGGCGACGATAATGCCGATGGCGAAGACCAGATTGGTCCAGAACGGGTTGCCGATAAAAAAACCTAACAGAAAAAATGAGCAGCCAATGCCCAGCGCCAACCAGGTGATCTTGCGTACAAAGTGCTGCACCTGCTGCTGCATCGGCGTCAGATCCTGTTTAACCGTTTGCGAGAGTTCTGAAACAGAGCCTATATTGGTGGAGCGTCCTGTTCTGAGCACCAGCATTTGCGCATTGCCTTTGATAACCGTGGCACCCGAATTAACCATACAACGCTCATCGACTACTGCTGCCAGCGCCACCTTCATCAGCGGCTCCGACTCCCCGGTCAGAATCGACTCATCCACCAGCAACTGATTCATCTGCAGAATCACGCCGTCAGCCGGTATTTTATCCCCCTCCTGCAGAAACAGGATATCACCCGGCACCACCTCAGCGGCATCCAGAATCACCTTTTCCCCGTCGCGCAGCAGCGCCACCTGCTTGGGAATGTAATCCAGAAATGAGACCATCAATGTTTCAACTTTCCGGTTCTGATAGAATGAAACCAGCGCATTGAGTACAACCACAAGCACCAGCGCCACACCAATCAGCTCATACCCCTCGCCGGGAGTGAGGTAGTGGGCAAAGAAGGAGAGCATGGCTGCAGCCAATAACAGCAGCGGGAAGAGTGCAGTGAACTCCTTCAACAGCATCAACAATTGCGAACGGCTGCGATGGAAAACAATCGTATTTTTGCCATACTGTTGCTGGCGAATCACAGCTTCTGCACTGCTGATCCCCGTTTCAGTCGTAGTCAGCTGTGTCAGCAGCTCTTCCCTGCTGCTGCCTGTAACGGATCTGCTCGCATCTGGCTTTATCATAGTGTTGATTGTAGACCTTCATCGGTCGCACCACCATACCGGTTCTCAGCTGGCCGAATATATACTGTTAATAGATGGTTGCTGAATCAGGTAATCACTGCAACGATTGCAGCATGATTGAGCAAGGGTTCCCCTATTCAGCCGGGCCGGATGCCACTACATTGATTCTGGGCTCCATGCCGGGACGCAAATCGCTGGATGAGCAACAGTATTACGCCCATCCGCGCAATGCATTCTGGCCGATTATGGGTGAACTGCTCGGCTTCAGTGCAGAGCTTGCCTATGAGGAGCGACTGGCGCTGCTGCGCAGCAACGGCATCGCACTCTGGGATGTGGCGCACCAGTGCATCCGGCCGGGCAGTCTGGATTCGGCTATCAAGCTGCAATCGGTGGTAACCAATGATTTTGAGACCTTCTTTGATTCGCACCCGCAAATCCGGGCTGTCTGCTTCAACGGCCGGAAAGCAGCTGATTTATATCAACGGCGCGTAGTACATAAATTGGCACGTGCCTATGCAAACCTGCCACAATACTGCCTGCCTTCGACAAGCCCGGCGCACGCTGCCATCTCGTTCGACAATAAACTGGCGCAATGGCAGCAGATCAGCATGGCAACACTAGCGGGGTTGCAAGCGCAGCGTGGCAAGGGCCCCTGACAGATCAAAATTCATAGGCTTGGCCAGCATCGCTTTCAAGGAGTGTGGTATTGACTGCCCGCCACTGACCGACAGTTGACCATTGATGATCCACTGCTGAGGCAAACCTGATTGTGTGATCAGCGTTCCATGCCCCTGCAGCATAACACCTGCACCACCGGCAAGCTGCCATTGCCACGCTTTCGTCGGATCATCGTTATTCAGGCTCACTGAATAGTCGCCCAGCGGATCCGGTGAGCCGCCCAGCCCGGCTGTCGCCTGCTGCCAGCGCCCGTTAAGCACGCCGCTTAACGGGCGGCCACTGACACCATCAAGATGGATCTCACCGGAGACAAGCAGTTCTCCACCCAGCTGCACCGGCACCGGCAGCTTTAACATGGCAGGCAGAGCAGCCACACTGCCTGCAACTTCAATATCAGCCAGTTCAACAAACTGATTGTGTTGCAGCACCGTAGCGCTCGCCGCAATGTCCTGCCAGTTCAGATACAGATGCGCTGCAGGCTTTAACTGCAACAGGCTCATCCAGGACGGGGCAAGCCGGACAGTATCAAACAACAGGGGCATGGGCAGCCTGCCACCGCTAATACGCACATCATGCAGCCGGATTGCCAGACCATCAGTCTGCAGCTGTTGATAATCAAGGGTAATACCGTACGGCGCGGCAGTGGTCGTGATCTGTCCGCGCAGCCATGCTTCCGGCTGCCACCTGAGCGCCAGCAACAGCAAAAGCGCCAGTACGAATACGGCGATCAGTTGCCACAAGGAGGCATGGGTATAGTCATGAGATGGTGACGACGATACTGTCATTGGCTACCGATGAGCGCCTGGGCATGCACCAGACCGGCCGACTCACCCGCCTGGATTTTCATACTGTTCAGTGCCATTTTTGCCTGTGCCAGTGCATTCATAAAGCGTACAATATCCTGATATGGCGCATCCTTGAGTTGCACCATCAGTTGCTGATCTTTGCTACCGGGCGAATTTTGCGGACGAATACGGGTCATGTACTGGCGCACATGACTCTCTCTGGCAATGCGCTCGACAGCTGACAAGACATTAACCGGCTGTACATTTTTAGCGCCGCCGCTGGCAATCAACCGGTGCGCCAGATGCTCAGCCTCAGCTGCTTTTAACGCCAGTGCAGCAACACTCTGACGCAATTCATGCTGGCGATCCTGCATCGGCAGAATAACCAGAAACACCAATAACAACACAGGCAACAGACATGCCGCAGCAAGCACCAGTCGCTGCTCCCTGCTCTCCAGCTGCTGGTAATGCGGGGCAATCTCGGTCTGCAACCATACACGCACAGGTGCCCACAGCGGTTCGGTAATTCTCAACATGTGCTGATGCAGTGATGCAATCATTGCCACTGCATCCTGAAACTGACCTGCTGACCGCTGAGATCGGTATCCAGCAGCTTCACCTCAACGCCCATTTGCTGCTCTAACGTCTGACGGATCGTATTCAACAGCTGCAGACTGCCCGCCTTGCCGGACATTTTCATGCCACCATCACTCCACTCCAACTCGCGCATGTCCCACGGTGAGGTTTTATACACAAGGTTAATCGTCGCCAACTGCCTCAACCAGCGTGTCCCGGCCAACTGCGGCGAGCCATCGCCGCCACCAGCAGCACGACGCAGTTGCGCCAGCGCATCAATCATAACCTTTTCATCGGGTAAACCCTGATGAAAAGCGCTGACTATCTGCTGCTGATAAGCCGCCTCCTGCTCACCCAGACTATAGTTCTGGTAAGCCACTCCCGTAAGCCAGACCAGCAACAGCATGGCCGCCAGTGACATTGCGCGCTTCCATGGCCTGATCCAGCCGGAACCCGAGGCTGCTGCCCAGTGACCATGACGAAAGTTCAAGGTGCTCACTGTAGCTAGCGATTGAATCCGCTCCAGATTGGCAGCATGCCGGCCTGGTAAATCAGCAAGCGCGTCAACACTCCCCTGCCACGCCTGTAGTGCCAGTGCCTGCAGCAACACATCATCCAGAAGCCCGGCAGCCGCATATTCACCTGCTCTGTTGCCGCTCATGGCAGACAGTGTACGTGTCAGCTCTGCCGCCATAGCGGCCACATCCAGTTCCTGCCTGTTGATTCGTCGCATACCGCGACAGATGCCACCCATCCACAAGCCGAAAAACACACCATCCTGATCCGCATCAAACACGGCCAGTGTCGCATGATCCGCACCTGAAAAATTCATCGCTGCGGCATGTCCGTGTAGTCGCACCCATGCATCCGCGCCAATAAATCGCACCTGTTGCCAGGCCGGCGCAGACTCAAGCGCCTGTTTCCATGCTACGGGCAGTCCGAACACCATGCCGCCTACCTGTACTGGCACCACATCACCGTCGTACACAGTAAGGGCTTTATCAGCCTGCCAGCTCAGCCACCACTCATCCGGCTCAATACCTGCCCGATCATCCAGCTCCTGCCCAAGTATAGCTGCATCCACCAGACGAGGATTTGCCAGAGGAATAGTGAACGCACGCACCAATAGCTGCTCCACCGGCAGCAGTAACTGCTCACAGATAAAACCTTCAGGCAGCTCAGGTAACCACTGGTCCGCTGCAACAGGCAAGGGCATGACATTGCCAGCCGGATCAGAGGCATACCAGGAACAACCGTCGAAGCTGACGATAAGTCGGCTCACACCCCTCTCGATCACGGGCCGGACCAAGCGAGTCGCTCGCGTGACAGCAAGCTCAGTTTGTTTGCCTGACGCAACAGCACATACTCCTCCCGCAACACAGCCCGACCAAAGTGGGCCTCCGTTCGCAGCATAAAGAGATCACTGGCAACACTCAAGCGCGCCAGATTCGCACCTGTGGCCCATGGCTTATTCGTAACAGCATCGCCTACGTTCGCATATGGACGCGCGGCAATAAAGGATTCGGCATCAGCACTAGTCATGTTCGGGAAGATGGTCTGCAACACAGGGATGCCGGCTGTATTGATATTTACAGATGTTACCCTTCCCTGTGGAACGATTTGGACAACCACAACCCCGGATAACTTCTCAAGCACCCTGGCATCGAAACCCTTGAGCATGGTCAACTCTCCCCAGCGCTCCAGGCGTCGGTTTTTCACCCGATATGGACGATCATAATAGGATGCATCCTCAGCCCCTGCCGGACCAACAGGCCTGTCGTCGGCATCCATCCAGTCGACCAGCACAGCCACCAGCCCCGGGTCCAGCTCCAGTCGCACAAACAGCGCCTGAAAGCGCGTGAACACATCCACCTGCATCTCGCCCTGATCATTCACCAGGTCATTGAGATTCAAATACCTGTTTACATCAATAATTTGACCACCAACAACGCCCTGATCAATAGGAAATGGCGGTGCCTGCTGTGCCCAGTCATCATCCAGGCTGTCGGTAGTTGTTGCCAGAGCATCCTGCCGCAATGCTCTCAGGCCAAGGGCCAGCACGGACTGACTTCCCTGCAGCGCACGCGTTGCATCCTGCATATTCTCAGCCCGCCTGAGTGAGATCATATCCTCATACGCAGCCGTAGATGCCCATGCCCCGATCAGGGCCACCAAGCCAAGTACGATAATCAATGCCGCACCACGCTCACGATTGCCATCATCGTTGATCTCGGTCATGGTCATGCGCCCGTTCACAGATCAACACCATACTGCAGTGGCAGATACCACTCTCGTCCATCGCTATTACCCTGATGATAATGAATGCGGACTCTAAGCGCCCGTGGCCAGACAAATGGCCCCTGTATCTTCCAATCCTGTTGCCAGCGGCCATCCCTGCCCAGCGCTTCAACCGAGCAGGACGAAGCCTCGCCCAGATCCCAGCGCAGCGGTTTTACACTATCACGCGCCCACAGCAGGCGCGACTCGCGCATCAAGTGCCCTTTATCTTCATCAATATAATAGTGCACCTCGGAAATGCCAGGCTGCCCCGGTTCACCTACAAGCAGCCATAACTGGTCAAACTCTGAAGCGCCGCGATTGTCATTACTGATCACCAACGGCGCATGTTGTGCATCGCCCGGCGGTTGTCGGGGTGATACCTGTGCAGAGATATAGGCCACATCCGAGCGCAGCTGCCTGCCAACCCAGCCGGATTTTTCCTGCACATCGCGCACCTCGGAAAGCGTGCGGAAACCATTTCCTGCTATGCCCAGTGCACCATAGGAGAGTGCTGCAATCAGTGCAAAAATGGTCAAGGCCATCAGCACCTCAATCAAGGTGAAACCACGTTCGCTATGCCTGCTATCTGAAACCGCTGACATCAGCGCACCTCCTGATAGAGAAACAGTGTCACTTCCGTCTCTCCCGGCACATTGACCGCTATATTGCGTCGCACGAATCCATCCAGCATGGTTTTTTCTGTCCAGCTGCGCCAATTCAGCGTCATGCCACCGGTCTCCAGCGTACCGCTTTTCTCCGTACCGGCAGCAGATGGCTCCATCGACTCGCGGGCCAGCTCATTGCTGGCGACATCCAGTGCCAGCTCATGCATAGCCAGCGTATGCTGAATATCAGCCGAAGCTCCGAGCCGGCCCATTAACACCACCAATGCTGTCGCTGCGATAGCCAGTGCCACAATCGCCTCAATCAAGGTAAAACCCTGCTCGTGCTTCATTCTATCGGCTCTTTTTCGATGGAAATACCGGCGGGACCGGGCTGCAATAATATCGTGACCTGATCACCCTCGCCCCCCCTGTCAGCCAGCACAATGGACGATGGTTCGACAATACCTTGTGGCAACAGAAGCAAGTGCGCCAGTACCGGCTCACTCTCTTTTTGATCTGTAGTCTCTGTGATGGCGGTGGTCTCCACCGGCTGAACAGCCAGGATCCTGATACCCCCGGGAAGCGAGTAGGCATGAAATGGCGATTCATCCTGCAACTGCCAAACTGATTCGCTATCCGGTGACTCAAAGCTGTAACTGTGTTCACGCGCCGTCCAGCGCATGGGCCGCCCTGTCAATACCGCCTCATCGGCAGCAAGCCTTAACGCCTGTGTCAGGCGACGTGCTTCCTGACCTGCTGTCGTACCTGTAGCTGAAAAAAATGAGGGCGCGATCATCATGGTCATCACGGACATGATCACAATAACCAGTATAATTTCGATCAGGGTATAACCTTGCTCGCCAGCTTGTCCCGCATGGAAACAAATCATATCAGATGGGCAGCCATCTGTTTTCTGGCGAAGGTGATTAGAGTCCCGCACAGATTTTATCTTCTCACATCGCAAGTAACCCGGTGGAAGAGGGGCTGCATTGGCTGCTGTTCCTGAACAGCTATTCCCAGCTGCCAATATCGGCATCGAATCCACTGCCTCCGGCCTGACCATCCGCGCCATAAGAGAGAATATCGAAATCACCATGCACACCCGGAGCCAGGTAGATAAACTCATGGCCCCATGCATCCTTGGGCATGGCATCCATATAACGTTTGCCACTACTTCCCGGTGTTACCAGCGCATTCAATCCTGCGCTGGAGTCAGGATAGGAGCCGTGCTGGAGCCGATACAGCTTCAGTGCCTGAGCAATATTTTTCATCTGCACTTTGGTCGTATCCACCTTGGCTTCATCCGCTCGCTCGACAAAGCGCGGTGCAATCAGCGCAGCCATCACACCGATAATGACCAGCACCACCATGATCTCCAGCAGCGTAAAGCCATCCTCAGATGTAACTGAACGATCTCTTTCATGTCGCATCTGCATGTCATCCATTACTGTTCTTCTCCTGCTGCACATACAATCTGTATCAATGGTCGTTGTCGCCGGAATCACTTTCGTATCCGGATCATCGAAATAGTCGGTAACAGTTGTTGCGGGGTACCCCATGCGTATCAATACAGAAGTATCTAGGGTGTGACAGTTTCTCAAGCATCATAAATCAAACGATCGGCGAAATGAGAGTCCGAAGCCGCCGAATGATGTTTTGGACTCGTTGCCGTTAGACATTGAGGTCGTCACATTCGACCAGTACTGCATCCACTCAAGGCCGATAGCGAACAGTGGCCGTGGTTTATACTCTACACCAAAGCCATAGCTCAGACCTGTTTTCACCGCAGCGTAATCGAGGTGTGTACCGCTACCGAAAGGGGTGAGCGAAAACTTGGACATGGTGCCACCCAGCAGGGCATAGACATTGAAGGCATCGCTGATCGGATACTGCACCTTACCCAGATAGGAGAAGAACGGGCCATTGTGAAAATTCAGCGTGAATGGCGCCGTGTGGTTCAATGTGCCTGCCGGATAAGTGCGGGATTTCGTTTGCATCAAGCCAAAGCGCAGCTCACCGCCAATATAACCGTAATCAACACCGAGCCTCAGAATCGCCGCCGGAATCGTAGTCTTTGTTGCAGAAAAACCGCGCAGCGTCCCGCTTTCAACATATTTCAGCGAATAGGAGCCGCCCTCCAGTGCCGCATAGACTTTTACCTCCTGAGCATACAGGGATGTAGCGGAAAACAGCATAAAAAACATACTCGCGCACAACACTATTTTTTTCATCATCCCATCCCCATATCCGGATATACATCGCTAACGCAATCTAATGCGCATTCAGGCTCATAGCTTAGCAGCGGATAAGCCGGCGTAAAGACGGTTGAGAAAACCAGCGCCCTGCATACGGGGGCTAATCAAGCCAGAATGCATTGCGTGCAAGCGGGTCATACAAACGCACCACGCCCTCATAAACCACCCACGGCCCGCGCTGCAGATCATCCGACTCATGCATCAACCGATCCAGCATCAGCCATGAACCGGTCAACAGACCATACTTCTCTACCGCCTGCACCGCATACAGTGAGCAGACCGGATAAGAGGGGCATGAACGACCATCCAGCTCCCCGATCACACCCTGATAGAAATGAATCATGAAGCCTGCCGGCTGCGTTGGCGGCAGGCCAAACCCGCGCCAGACAAGAGAGAGCAACAGGCTAAAGCCGGCCAGCGACAGATACAGCCTTGCCATAGTCACCAAGGTCTGCCCGGCAATGCCGCAGCCTGCCACAGCCCCTGCCACCAGAGCATATAGGCCTCGGCCGTTCCCCGCTCTGCCAGCGATATGGCGGAAAATACACTACCCGACCACAACCAGACGGTAATCAGGGCAAAAAACAGTGTCACCGGCCCCAGGCGTCTGCGCGCCGACCACAAGGTCAGCAGCAGCATCGGTATCACCAGCACGGCTGCCACACCGGCATCACGCCAGCGCCCCTGCCATGCATGGCCGGCACCCGGCAACAGTGCGGCCAGCAGGCCGGGCAAAACGGGAGAGCTCTGCTCCACTGCCGGATGATCATGTAAATATCGCAGAATAAGCTGCGTTTGCATCCACCCGGCTACCGGCTGTTGAGCCAGCGCTGTGGCAAAGAGAGCCTGATGCTGACGCATATCCAGCAGTATCACAGCTATCTGCATACGCTCTCGCCACAGATCATCTGGCGAATCCGGCATCATCGACAGCGCTCCTGTCAGATGTACCCGGGCAGAGCGCACATCCCCTGCCGCAGCCATCCCCACCGCCTGCTGCCAGACCGCTATCGGCGATGCCGATGCCACAGGCACACCGCTTAGCAGCAATAAAAACAACGCCAACAGATAACGGCGGAAGATACAGCCCGTCATCGCACCAGCTCATTCATTTGTGCAATCGGCAACAGGATCGCCATCGCCATCGCTCCTACCCCGAGCGCCATCAGCATAACCAGCAACGGCTCGGCAATCGTCAGCATCCGCTTGAGGCCGCGCGAAACTTCCCGCTCAAAATGCTCCGCCACACGCAACAGCATGGTGTCCAGCGTACCGCTCTGCTCACCCACGGCCAGCAACTGGATAGCAATATGCGGCACCATTCCGCCCGGCTTCAGCGCTTCCGACAGAGAGCCGCCACCGCGCAGGCTTTCCCGCGCCGCTTCGCCGAGCGTGCGTAACGGCAGCATCGACCAGTTCTGATTGGCAATATGAATAGCCGCAAGCACCGGTACGCCACCGGTCAGCAGCATACCCAGCGTACGGGCAAAACGGGCGGTATCAATACGCGCCATCAGCCTGCCTATGCCGGGTAAACGCAGTAACTGAGTGTCTCTTATCCTGCGTAGGCCCGAACGGCGCATGGCCAGCCGATAAGCCAGTATCACTCCGGCAAGCAGTACCACCAACCAACCGCCATAGGCACGCAGAAAATCGGATGCGGCAATAACAACTTTCGTCAGCAGCGGCAAATCGCCGCCTGCCCGTTCAAATACCGTCACCACCTGCGGGACCACCACAGCCATCAGAAACAGCATAACCAGCATGCCAAAACCGAGGATGATCGCCGGATACAGCGTCGCCGATAACAGCTCCTGTTGCAGTTGCTGACGGTGCTCCAGCAGCTCCGCCAGTCGTGCCGCTACCGCCTCCATCTGACCGGTCTCTTCACCGGCGGCGATCATATTGCACACCACCTCATCCATCTGCTGGTCACGTAGCGCATCAGCCAGCGAGCCGCCCTCTAACACCGACTGCCTGATGGTAACTACGGCCGTTCTCGTCTTGCGTTTGTCCATACCTACGGCTATGGATGCCAATGAATCAACCAACGGCATGCCGGCTGCACTCAATGTCGCCAGTTGCTGTAGAAAAAGTACGGTATCCGCGCCGCTCAGATGCGACTTGCTTACGCTGTTATCATTCCGGTTACGCCTGCCGGCCTGCTCTGCCGGAACCATGCTGCGCACAATCAGTGCCTGTGATTTCAGCAACTGACGGGCGCCACGCTCGGAGTCCGCTTCCACCTCGCCCTTCTGTTTGCGTCCGCGCGCATCAATGGCCTCATAGCTGAACAGACTCATGGCAAAAACTTACCGGCAGCCATCATGCCTCGATCACCACCATATCTTCCATACTGACACGCAATACTTCATCAAGTGTGGTTACACCGGCAGCCACATGGCGGGCGCCGTCATGACGCAGCGTCACCATCTGCTCTTTTCTGGCCAGACGACGCATGGCCGGCAAACCCTTGCCCTCATGGATCAGATCGCGCATGGCATCGGAGATACGTGTCATCTCGTAAATAGCTACCCGGCCGATATAACCGGTACCGATACAGTGGTCGCATCCCTCTGCCTCGTATATCTGTCCGATGTCGGTAAAATCTTCAGGATCACTTTCCAGCAGTCGCCAGTCTTCCGCTGTCGCCGGGCGCGGTGTGCGGCAATGCGGGCAGACCCGCCGCACCAGCCGCTGGGCCTGCACCAGCGTCAGCGAAGAGGCCACCAGATACGGCTCCAGCCCCATATCCTGCAGCCGTACAATTGCCGAAAGCGCATCATTGGTATGCAGGGTGGCAAACACAAGATGGCCTGTTAACGATGCCTGAATGGCAATTTCAGCAGTCTCCAGATCACGGACTTCACCGATCATGACAATATCCGGATCCTGACGCAGGATCGAGCGCAGGCCGGCGGCGAATGTGACACCGATTTTCGGCTGCACCTGCATCTGCCCGACACCTTCAATCTGATACTCGATCGGATCTTCAATGGTCATGACATTACGATTGGCGCGATCAACTTCCATCAGTGCCGCATAAAGGGTGGTACTCTTGCCCGATCCGGTGGGTCCTGTAACCAGCACAATGCCGTGTGGTGAACGCACAACTGTCTGCATACACTGCAGCTGGCCGCTACTCATACCCAGCTCCGTCAGCGTCAGCATTTTTGAGCCGCGATCCAGCAGACGCATCACCACCCGCTCGCCATAAGCCGTCGGCAACAGCGACACACGCACGTCCACTTCCCTGCCGGCAATTTTCACCCGGAAGCGACCATCCTGCGGGTGGCGCTTTTCAGCAATATCCAGTCCCGCCATGACCTTGATGCGGGAGGTTAATGCCGCCTGCACACCCTTGGGCGGGTGCACAATCGTATGCAATACACCATCTACCCGGAAGCGGACCAGCACGCGTGATTCAAACGGCTCAATATGTATATCACTGGCCCGATCTTTCAGAGCCTGGGAGATCAGGGTATTCACCAGCCGGATCACCGGCGCATCGTCCTCGGATTCGAGCAGGTCGCCAACCTCCTCTATTTCACGACTCAAATCGTCGACATCGAGGTTTTCCAGCATCTGCTCTGCCGAGGCAGAAGCCATATCAAATGCCTGATTCAGTGCCATCAGTATCGCTTCACGGGGTGCAAAAACAGCCTGCACCTCCACACCAAAGAGACGCCGGCAATCATCGAGTAACTCCCACGGCCACGGGCCATCTTCAACAACAGCAACGGGATTGGCCGCATCACTCATAGATTTAAGTGGCAGGATCGGCCCGCTGCGCAATACCGGAAGCGAAAATGCAGCCACGCGCGCGGTGTCAACCTGATCGCTGGTCAAGCGCGTCAACTGCTGCATCAGGAAAAGCTAACGGGAGGGTTGGGGAGGAGATTCATTGGATATCACAGCCTCGGACAACGCATCATCACGCATTTTCTTGTCACCGCCATCAGGTATCACGGCCGCTTTCGTCTCAGCCGCAGCAGCTTCTACCTCCGGCAGTGTTGCACCCTTCTCTTCCGGCGAGCCCGGCTGCATGTTCTCCGGCAAGGCCTTGAACTCTCTTGGAAACAGAATCGTACCGCCTTCAACCGGCTGCTCATACAGCCCCCTGATATCACGGTATTTCATGTTCGTAAGCGAATCGATCTGACTGGTATTCTTGATAATATGCGGCTTGAGAAAAACCATCAGATTGGTTTTTGTTTTGGTGTTTTCAGTGAACTTGAACGGCTCGCCCAACAATGGTATTGCCCCGATACAGGGAACGCGCTGCACCGTCGCCGATTTGTCATCCCGCATCAGGCCACCGAGTACAACCATCTGTGAATCGTTAGCCAGCACCACTGTTTTGATCGAGCGCTTGCTGGTAATCAGGCCGCCTTCTGCCGCGGTACCACCATCCACACTGGATATCTCCTGATAAATCTCCAGTCGAACAGTATCGCCTTCGGAGATTTGTGGCTTTACGCGCAAGGTCAGACCAACATCCTTGCGTTCAATCGTCTGAAACGGATTTGCCGTACCGCCCTGAGTCACATTCTGACCGGTCAGAAACGGCACATTTTTACCGACAACGATCTCAGCCTCTTCATTATCCATGGTCAGCAGATTGGGTGTCGATAATATATTCGCATCATTATCCGATTCCATGGCATGAACCAGCGCGCCAATGGAGAGTGCCTTGTTTACCACCCCGAGCGTCAAGCCTGTGGGGGCCGCCGCGGTCAGTGCAGCCGCGGCACTGACCGGTGTCGCGGCATTGGCATTGGCCGAAAGCCCTGCACCTATAGCCTGTATATTTTTGAAGTTCTGAACGCCCGCGGCAGCGCCACCTGATGCCATCCACTCCACACCGAAGCGCTGCGTTGCATTGCCACTGACCTCTACAATCAAGGCCTCCACCAGCACCTGACGCCGGCGCACATCCAGCTTGTCAATAATGCCACTGATTGCGGTAATATCGCTGTGTTCTGCCGTGATCAACAGTGCATTGGTCGCATTATCCGCCACCACCTTCACATCACCGCTAAACAGGGGCTTATTCTGCCCCGACTGCCCCGCAACTGAAGCAGCGGCCTGACCGCCGACCAGACTGGTCAACACCTTGGCAACATCTTCGGCATTGGCAAACTTCAGATAACGCACCTGCAAGCGGCCGCTATCCGATTGCGGAGCCACATCGAGCCTTTCCACCACCGAGGCAACTTCATTGATGATCTGCGGAGCAGCTACAATAATCAACATATTGCCCGGTTGGTGGGCAATCGCTTTCACCGTCCCCGATTGCTGTCCGGGCGCAGTTGCTGCATAGAGGGTAGATATCGTCGTTGCCAGTTTGTCTGCGGATGCATGCTTGAGCTTGAACAACTGCACGCCGATCGCATCCTTGCGATCCAGCAGCAGCAAAATCTGCTGAATGCGTTGAATATTGCTGGCACTGTCGGTCAACAGCAGCATATTACCGCGCGGGTAAGCAACCAGATGGCTGTTCGGCGAAATCAGCGGCCGGATCAGTGCCTGCAACTGCTGCGCATCTGCATATTGCAGACGAATCACCTGCGTCACCATACTGTCGTCATTTGATCCGCCCGTACCCCGACGTATCGGTAGCGCCTCCTGCTTGCTTTCGGCTCGCGGTACAATCTTGATCACCGAACCACTGGGCACCGTGGCAAAGCCATTAATTTCCAGCACCGATTCAAACACCTCATAGGCATGCTGCTCGGATATCGGCGTCGGTGAGATAATAGTCACCTTGCCCTTGACGCGATTATCGATGAGAAAATTCTTGCCGGAGAAACCGGCCACAAACTCAATGAACGCACGGATGTCGGCATCCTTGAAATTCAGCGTCACCTCTCTGGCCATAGCCGTTGGAATCTGCCACAAACAGATCAGGCAGAGGCCCAGAAAAAAGTGCTTTATGTTTGGCTGTTTCATATTCATTGTTTTGGTATATATACCTGTTTCCCTGTCCATATCAGCGGATATCATAATGAAGCTGTTGCAACTGACCAGCACGTGTCAATTCAATATCGATCCCGGTCGCACTCTGCAATGTCTGATACAGCTGCATTGCCTGCCCTGCGTTGCTGATCACCTGCCCGTTCACCTTTCTCAGCACATCACCATTTTGCAAACCTGCTTGCTGATAAAGAGAGCCGTCGACAATATCAGTAATAACAAAGCCATCCATCCTGCCATTGACCATATTCGGCAACGCTCTGGCCTCAGAGAGGAGGCTGGGCAGATTCTGCATATGCCGGTTCAGCTGAACCCGACTCATCGCATGCTGCTGTATGCGGGCGGGTGCATTAACCACGACAGGTGATGCCGCCTGCGGCAAAGCCATCCCCTTAGTCATACTAATCTTTTCCAACCGGCCATTGTGATCAACAATAATTGACCATGATGCCACTTCTTTCAGCGTTGCTCCCGGCTGAATCGCATCACCGATAAAAAATACCTTCTCACCCGCACCTCCAGCAAGCCTTATGATCGCCGCAGAATCATCGCCTGCCACAACCGTACCCAACAACTTTATGTTCAACGGGCTCTGTACCACGGTTTTGGGTTGCACCTTTGTCTGCGACTTCGGCATATCCTGCGCTGGCAATTGGCCGAATAGCGGTACTGCCAACAAATCAGTCAGGGCAGGCAGCGTCATGACACTGCTCAGTGATTGCTGCGGTTTATCTATAGCACTTATCTGCTCAGCCGGCATCAACATGCCTGCGACCATCCATGCCATCACTACCACAATAGCGATCTCGGTCAGCATCGGCACTTTACCAATAAAACCCTGAATATGCGCCAAGTTACCTCCGGGCACTCACCCACAAAGTGAGTTTGCGCAGTTTAGCACAGAATGAAAAATAGACTACCTGACAGTGTATTCCGGCGGCATGCCGGTGTAATCACATCGGCGACCCGGATAGCAAAGGCGCCTGCAGACAAAGAAGACCACCAGCCAAACGGCATATCGGACGATGCTCGGTCAGATCAATCCATCAGTCAGTGCGCCGCTTAACCTTTCATGTAAAGACTCTACAAACCGCCGAAACTGAACACGCATGTAGGTGCCCGATTACAGCAGCCTCCTCTGTCCCCATCACAGTCATATCGTCGCCATCAAAATAAGATTACTCCCGCCACATGTTCCATACGCACGAGCGTAGAGATCAAACAACATCAAAACAACAGTCATAACAGACGGGAATCCGATTCAGGTATCCCGTTTCAGTCAGCAATAAAGGGAGCTTACTCATGATGATCTGTCTCGCCATGCTTTATGCCGTCAGCAGGATCTGTCGGGTAGAGGGCGAATACGGCTGCCGCCCTGCCAGTGTCACCGTAGCGCATGAGTAGCAGCAGACTCCGGATCAAGGTCACTACCTATTACTCAGCGACTAAAAAAGGGATATCCACTCACGGCAAACGGTTCGGTTAAGGCAACACTACAGACACGAGTGAAGTTCAGTTGAATATAAGTACTCGCAGCAGGGCATCCCTTACCGCTATGCTTGCGTCCTATGTATCTGCAACATTTCGGGCTCAAAGAGATGCCCTTCTCCATCGCACCGGATCCGCGCTACCTGTATATGAGCCAGCGTCATCAGGAAGCACTGGCGCACCTGCTCTACGGGCTGCAGGGGGAAGGCGGCATTGTACTGCTGACCGGAGAGGTAGGCACAGGCAAGACCACGCTGAGTCGCAAACTGTTGAATAACGGCCCTAAAAACATCACCTACGCCTGGGTGGTCAATCCCAAGCTGTCGGTAGAGGATCTTCTGGCGACGATCTGTGATGAGCTATCTATTGCCTATGCTCCGCAAACCACCGGCATCAAGCAGTTCACCGACCTGATCAGCGAGAAGCTGATCCAGATCCATGCCGAAGGCAGAAACACGGTGCTGATGATCGACGAGGCCAGAACCTGTCGCCTGAGGTGCTTGAGCAGCTGCGCCTGCTGACCAATCTGGAAACGGATCAACGTAAACTGCTGCAAATTGCCCTGTTCGCCCAGCCGGAGCTGAAGACAATACTTGAAGCCCATAACATGCGGCAGCTGGCGCAGCGCATTACCGCCCGCTTCCATCTCAGCCCGCTGAATCAGCACGAAACGGGTGCCTATATCCGCCACCGGCTGCACATTGCCGGCTGTAGCCACCCCATCTTCAATGCACGGACAGTCAGGCAGATTTACAAGGCCAGCCACGGCATACCGCGCCTGATCAACCAGTTATGCAACCGGGCCATGCTCGGCATCTATGCACAGGATAAAACCACGGCCAGCTCCGAGCATATCCGTCAGGCAATTGCGGAAGTGACGGGCAAAACGGCGCTGACCAGGCGCATGCCATGGCTGCTGGGCAGTGCTGGCACGCTACTCCTCATCGTTGCGCTATGGCTGACACCGGCTTCACTAAACCCGTGGCACACACCCGCCAGGGCACCGGCTACAGTAGGCGTGCAACAACAAGCGACAGTAAAAACCGTTATTGCCGAACCAACGGAAATCAAACCTGTAGCCGACAGGAACAGTCCGTGGGGTGATATCGATATAAAAAGCAGTGAAGCTGCCGCCCTGCAAACACTGGCCAGCCTGTGGAATCCAACCATTATCTTTGATCATCCGCAGGATGCCTGCACCGGCATACAGCCCTACCATTACAGATGCCTGCAGGGAAACGGCGATATTGACCTGCTGCGCGCACTGAACCGGCCCGCCGTGATTCCACTGCGCAGTGGCAGCGACAGTGTCTTCTTCACCATCACAAGCCTTACCGCGGACATCGCCACGCTGCGTCTGGGCATGCAGCAGTGGGATGTACCGCTTGCAGAACTAGCGCGCTACTGGTCCGGAGATTTCACCCTGTTCTGGCAACCACCGCAGGGATACATCACACCAGCTGGCGACAGCGATCTTCATATGAGTAATATTAAAGCTCTGATCCGGTTGAATCATGATATAGGCCCGCGTCTTGGTCCCGACACGAAGGAGCAGGGTTAATGTCCTATATCCTTGATGCGCTGAACAGATCAGAAGAAAAACGCAATGCCCAACGTCACGCTGACTCCGGTATCAGCGCAAAATCGACGCATCCACATCCGGGCAGGGGCAAACCGTGGCTCATGATGCTGCTAGCCGCACTGCTCTTGTCAGGTGGCCTGATCTTGAGCCGGCTGATGAGTGCGGATGAACAGCAACCTGCTATAGCCATACCACCTGCAGTCGCCCCCCATACCCCGGCTTCAAGCCCGGTCACCGGCGCAACAAAAACGCCGGCAAAAAGCTCGGATAAGAACAAATGGCCGCGAAAACAGCTTGGACCTGCGGCAGTGGCAGCCGCACCTGTCCCGGCAGCGGATACGCCTCTCATTCAATATACTGATAAAGAAGCAGAACAACTACCGGCAGCAGAGGTGTCCCAGGATGTGGAGGCTTCCCCGCCTCAGGAAGGCGATACCTATGCCAATATACCGGATCGCTCCCGTTTATCCGCTGCACAACAGGCAGCACTACCACCCATTCAGATTGAAGGACACATCTACGACAAGACACCCGCTGCGCGCATGGTGATTATCAACAATCAGCTGCTACGGGAGGGGCAATCATGCGGCAATGGATTAACGCTGGAGGAGATAACCCCGGACGGCGTCATCCTCAGCCACAACGGCACAGCCTTTCATCTCGGCATCTTCGACCGCTGATCACCCCTGACTTACAGCTCAGTTAAGCACCTCAACGGCTTTGGTGGCCAGACGTGAGCGTTCACCGGCCTTCAGGGCAATATGGCCGGCATGCTCCCAACCGGCAAATGCAGAAACGGCGCGCGACAGACCATTGGTGTAAGCGGTCAGGTACGGCGTGTCGATCTGGGCATTGTTGCCAAGGATAATGATTTTCGAATCCTCACCCATACGTGTGACAATCGTTTTCATCTGATGCGGCGTCATATTCTGCGCCTCATCGACAATCAACCATGTCTTGGTAAAGGTGCGACCGCGCGCAAAAGAGAGGGCCGCTATCTCAATCCTGTGCTGGCCGAGAATATCGGCGATATTTGCCGCCTCATCACCGAGCAGAATCGACAGGTTGTCGGTGATCGCTCCCATCCATGGCTCGAGCTTCTCCCGCTCAGTACCCGGCAGAAAGCCGATATCCTGCCCCATCGGCACCGTTGCACGCGTCACCAGAATCTTTTCATACAAACCCATGTCGAGTGTCTGATGCAGACCAGCAGCCAGCGCCATCAAGGTTTTACCTGAGCCGGCCAGCCCCACCATCGCCACCAGATCCAGGTCCGCATCCATAAGCAGGTTCATGGCCATATTCTGCTCGAGATTTCTGGCCTGAATGCCCCATACCGCGTTGCGCTCCTGTCGATACGATGTGATATCCTGCAAGTGCACCCGTCGCCCCTCATCCAGCGCACTGCAGCGCATGGCGATTTCACGCTCACCCGGCAGCACCACAAATGAGTTAATCAGTGGCAGATCCATATCTTCCGGCCATGTCACCACAAAATGGTTGCCGTGATCATGATCCAGCACCTGCATCTCGGCCCCCATCGACTGCCAGAGAGCCTCTTCCAGGCGCACCTTGCCACTGGGCAGCACAGACAGGTCGCTGACCACCCGATCTGAGCGATAATCTTCTGTTTTCAGGCCAAGGGCACGCGCCTTTATGCGCATGTTGATATCCTTGGATACCAGAATGACCTGCCTCTCCTTCTGCTCCTGCTGAAGTGCCATGGCTACGGCAATAATCCGGTTGTCACCGCTACCGGTGGAGAGCGGCTCAGGCAGCACATCCAGCGTGCGATGATTCAACTCAAAAAAGAGACGACCGCCGCCGGGCAGTGGACACCCCTTATCCATATCTTCACATGAAGCACTCAGCTCATCGAGCTGCCTGGAAGCCTCTCGCACATTGCGCGCCAGCTCATCCATGCCTTTTTTCACATGATCCATCTCTTCCAGCACAACAATGGGCAGTACCACATCGTGTTCATCAAAATGCACCAGAGCATTGGGATCGTGAATCAGTACATTGGTGTCAAGGATATAAATTTTGCGATCGGAAGTATCATTCACATGAATCCCCTTTTGGTCGGATGTATCTACCTGTCGTAGTATGACACGACACATAACATTCGCATACCCAAAAAATCAGATCAAAAGAGCTTGACAGTGGCCCGTCGCTTGGCATGATTCGCCCCGTTCCGCGGGTATAGCTCAGTTGGTAGAGCGCGACCTTGCCAAGGTCGAGGTCACCGGTTCGAGCCCGGTTACCCGCTCCAAACAAAAGGGGCCTTCGGGCCCCTTTTTAACTTGTAATGGTGAATGGCAGGGTGGCTCAGTGGCTACGGCGGAGGACTGCAAATCCTTTATTCGCGAGTTCGATTCTCGCCCCTGCCTCCAACCATGCAAGGGTACAATCCTGCAGATAAAACGCAGGCACATAACGATCCGGACAGTACGGGTCACGCGGGTATAGCTCAGTTGGTAGAGCGCGACCTTGCCAAGGTCGAGGTCACCGGTTCGAGCCCGGTTACCCGCTCCAAACAAAAGGGACCCTTCGGGGTCCCTTTTTTTATCTATCCCTCAAAGATTCCCATGGCATCCACCATCAAACCACCGTGTCACAGGCACCCGGTTGGTCTCATAGCTCCCTGCAAAAAAATACAACGCACTGCAGTGCAGTGCAGGGTGACTGCTTCCGGTCAACTCCGGACACTCAGGCTGAAACCATAGATGGCTAAATTTACGCAAAACAGTGTCTACTGAATCAGGGGTAGTCCACATTTCCTATCAAACTGTTGCCTAAAGTATTGGACAACAAGGTAGTGGTCGCATCTGTGATAAGTGCTTGTAAGTAATTATGCTCTATGCTCTACAGAGCCCGCTGAAGCATGAATCAGAAATCCAACCGGAACAGCACTTGCCTCGCTCCGACCCAGTTTCAATCCTGCTCTGCCTCATTGATTTCCCCCTTTGGATAAACATTCTGTTTGTCATCCAAGTAATAGAATCTGCCCTTTGACACCATGAGAATTAGCAAAATCCATCACTGCTGTCCGGTCAAAGAAATGACAGCATGAAAAAGGTCTGAATTCCCAAGGGATGTGGTAGATTTGTAGTTACCAAACAGCAATGCGTATTCCGGTGAAGTCGGCACCTGATTCCAGTCGAACGCGACACCCTATTCCGGTGAAGTCGACACCCCCTTTGGGAGCCTGTTGCTGA
>PFXI01000094.1 GCA_002791575.1 Zetaproteobacteria bacterium CG_4_9_14_3_um_filter_54_145
GAAAAACACACGGGCAAAACAAAAATTAAAACGATCAATTCCACGAACGAGTCATTGCCGATCAATATCACTCAGACTTTTGCAAGTGGCTCCCTCGTCTTTGGATAGATTGGTAGTGGTTGCTTATACGGTGCAAACCATTACAGTCTAATCAGCGTTGTATCACTCTACGATAAGTAGCTTTGGGTATAAACGGAGGGGAGCATCCAAGAAACCAGGCTTTCCCCTCCTTATACCGATTAGTATGTTAGGCGGCGCAACGGATCACGCCATCATCAGGAGAGAACGATGACCAAAAATATCTCACTGACCTACTACTCTGATGTGCTGTGTGTGTGGGCATATATATCGCAGGCCCGCATCGACGAAGTGGCGGCGCAATTCTCCGATGAGGTCTCCATCGACTACCGATTCTGTTCGGTATTCGGCGACACGGCCTATAAAATCGAAGCTGGATGGGCCGAGCGCGGCAGTTATGCCGGATTCGGGCACCACCTCCATGAAGCCGTATCGGAGTTTAGCCATATCAAACTCCATCCCGATATCTGGCAACGCAACCGGCCTGCATCCTCGACGCCGGCGCACCTTTTATTAAAGGCGGTGCAGCGCGTTGATCCGCACAACTGCAGGGCCGTTCTGCAGGAGCTTCGACTGGCATTCTTTGAACGCTGCCTTGATATCAGCAGTCGCCCGGATCTCCATGCCTGTCTGGAGGCTGTCGGTGTACCGGTCAATGATGTTCAGGAGGCGATCGATAGCGGGTTGGCTCATGCCGATCTGGAAGCAGATCGCCGTGACCAGCAGATACTGCTGGTTCAGGGCAGCCCCACATTTGTTCTCAACGAGGGACGTCAAAAGCTATACGGAAACGTTGGCTATGGAGTCATCGAAGCAAACATTAAGGAGCTGCTGCGCTCGCCGGATGCCGGTGCGGCGAGCTGGTGCTAGCCCCGCAACGAATGGTTATGCGCTGAAAAAAGAATAGTGGCGCCGCTCACTTATCAAGGGCTGCAAGCCATTGGCATCGCACGGCTCTTCATTCGACTTCACTGATCTCCATGACATGCGCCCGAAATCGCAACAGACGCACAACAGGATCGATCTCAACAGCAGACCCGCCGATTCGGGATCTACTTTGGACAGGCAAGCAGGCGAGTATTGTAACGCCAAACTTCGAGGTGTAGATATAACACGCTCGGTCATTCTCAATCATGGTATTGCCAACAATTTGCGGTCGAGGTACGCTGCATTGCATATGTAATGCAGGAGGCTCACCAATGAAAACCGCCACCATTCCATCCCTGAGGGTAACGCCGGTTCTGCGTCAGGATGCCGAAAGTGTTTTGAGAGAAGGAGAAACACTCAGCAGTTTTGTCGAGGAATCTCTGCGCAAGCAGATTGAGCACCGCAAATTCCACCAGGAATTCATCGCCAGAGGATTGGCGGCCCGCGATAAAGCCAGGGCTAGCGGCAGTTATGCTTCAAAAAATGAGGTCATGGACTCACTGGATTCCATTCTTAAAAAGACGCAACAGCAATGAGTTTCCGGCTTCGCTTCACCGAGGAAGCACTGGAAGACTTAAAGCGGCTCTATACATTCACCGCCGAGAACGATCCTGCATCGGCAGAAAACGCCTTCGCAAGGATTGCCAAGGCATGGGAAATCCTTGAGGAATTCCCGTTTTCCTGCCGAAGAGCGGAATGCCCGGACCCGTTTCTTCGGGAGCTTGTGATTCCGTTCGGAAGCGCAGGATACGTCGCCCTGTTTGAGATTGAGGCCGATGAGGTGGTTACTGTGCTTGCCGTACGCCATCAGCGTGAAGATGACTACCACTAGGTAGGCTGTCGGAATTTACAAAGGGCGGCCATTGGCCGCCCTTTGTTATGCTGATCAGACCAGTTTTTTGTATTTCATGCGGTGTGGCTGGGTGGCATTCTCGCCCAGGCGCTTCTTTTTATCCGCCTCATACTCTTCGAAGTTACCCTCGAACCATTCGACATGCCCTTCACCCTCAAAAGCCAGCATATGGGTCGCCACTCGATCGAGAAACCAGCGATCATGCGAGATCACGATAGCGCAACCGGCGAAATCCAGCAGCGCCTCTTCCAGCGCACGCAGTGTCTCCACGTCCAGGTCATTGGTCGGCTCATCGAGCAGCAGCACATTGCCGCCCTCTTTCAGCATCTTGGCCAGATGTACGCGATTGCGCTCACCGCCGGAGAGCATGCCGATCTTTTTCTGCTGATCGCCACCCTTGAAGTTAAAGCGGCCGCAGTAGGCGCGGCTGGATACCTCAACCTTACCCAGATACATCGACTCGCTGCCGCCGGAGATCTCCTGCCAGACCGTCTTGTTATCATCCAGCGCATCGCGCGACTGATCCACATAGGAGACCTTCACGGTTTCGCCGACGATCAGCTCGCCCGCATCAGGCTTATCCTGGCCAGTCAGCATACGGAACAGTGTCGTTTTACCGGCACCATTGGCGCCAATGATGCCGACAATACCGCCGCGTGGCAGATCGAAATTCAGGTTTTCCACCAGCAGGCGGTCGCCAAACCCTTTTTTCACATCAACAGCCTTGAACACGATATCACCCAGTCGCTCGCCGTACGGGATAAAGATCTGCTTGGTGGCATTGCGCTCCTGCATCTCACGGCTGGAAAGATTATCAAAGGCCTTCAGACGGGCCTTGGACTTGGCATGACGCCCCTTGGTGCCGGCACGTACCCACTCCAACTCATCGCGCATCGCTTTCTGGCGCGATGACTCCTGTTTCTCCTCAACAGCCAGACGCTTCTCTTTCTGCTCCAGCCAGCCGGAATAGTTACCTTCAAACGGGATACCGCGCCCACGATCCAGCTCCAGAATCCAGCCGGCTACATTATCCAGAAAATAGCGATCATGGGTAACGGCAACCACGGTACCCGGATAGTCATGCAGAAAACGCTCCAGCCAGGCTACAGATTCGGCATCGAGATGGTTGGTTGGCTCATCGAGCAGCAACATATCCGGGTTTGATAACAGCAGCCGGCATAGCGCCACACGCCTGCGTTCGCCACCGGAGAGCTTGCTTACATCAGCATCCGATTCCGGCAGACGCAGCGCATCGGCAGCAATATCCAGCTTGCGATTCAGGTTGTGCCCGTCACCAGCCTCAATAAAATCCTCGAGCTTGGCCTGCTTTACAGCAATCGCATCAAAGTCGGCATCCGGTTCGGCATAAGCGGCATACACCGCATCAAGCTCGGCCAGTGCATCTTTCATCGGCTGCACGGCCTCTTCGATATTACCGCGCACATCCTTTGTCTCATCCAGCTCCGGCTCCTGTGACAGATAACCGACGCGAATGCCCGGTGCAGGCCTTGCCTCACCGAGAATTTCGGTATCCAGACCGGCCATAATACGCAGCAGCGTGGATTTACCGGAGCCGTTCAGACCCAGCACACCGATTTTGGCACCCGGCAGAAAGGAGAGATAGATATCCTTGAGAATCTCTTTTTTGCCGGCAACAACCTTGCCAACACCTTCCATAGAATAGATATACTGATAATCGGCCATAAACACCCCTGAATTGATCGCCAAACACTACTGTCGGATCAGCAAACAAAACAGGGTCGAATACAGGCTATGGAGGAGATTCACTCCTCCTGTTGCCTCAACAGCTTTTCAGCCGGAATAATCTGGATTCAGTTGGGCCAGGCTGAGCCACGTATCGGCTCGCTAGCCAATGTAGTGAGGGCCATGACGGCCGCTACAGACGGGGATCCCGCGCTTCTCAGCAGTCAGATGCGGGAGGGCACCCTTACGATGTTCCAGATAATAGCCATGCGCGCCAACTCGGCACTGTTTTTCAGCGCCAGTTTTTTCATGATACTGGTGCGATGTGCACCAACCGTTTTTGTGCTCAGATGCAGCAGTCTGGCAACATCCTGAACGCTGTGTCCGACAGCCAGCATGGAGAACACCTCGAACTCACGCGTTGTCAGTGAATCTACCGGATTAACATGCAGCTCAACCGCTTGCAGCTGCTCGGCAAGCCGTGCTTCGATATAACTGTGACCATCCGCTACAGCCAGAACAGCCGCAGTCAGCTCTTCCAGCGACGCCCCTTTGGAGAGATAACCCAGAGCCCCGACATCCATGGCACGCCTGACAATGCCGGGCTCATCGAACATCGACAGCACCACTATTCTGATGTTTGCATCACGACTGAGCAGTCGTCGAATCGTTGCCAGCCCGCCTTCACCGGGCATAAGCAGATCCAGCAACAGCACATCCGGACGCAGATCGAAATAGAGACGAAAGGCCTCCTCACCATTTGCCGCTTCGCCAACAACATGGAACTGTGGACTGGTTTCAAGCAATTGGCGAAAGCCACTGCGCACCATCGCATGATCATCTACAAACAGTACCGAAATCATCTCTAAAGCCACCCCTTCATCCTTATCCTCGAAAATTGAGCGAACCTTAAGCGGAAACAGTTTGCTCTTCCCTAGGGATTTTCCTTTTTATGCTGGCCCGTGACCGGATGTGTGCCACCATGCAGCGGTATCGTGCCGCCAATCATCGTGCCGCACTGCGCCTTTGATTCAAGCAGCCAGACCCCTCCCATCGCCTCGATTCGCTCGCGCATGATGACCAGCCCCATAAAACCGCGCTTGTCCACCGTATCAAAGCCGCAACCGTCATCTTTTACCCGTAACTCCAGCGCTAGCCCCTGCTCTGCCGTCACCACAGATCTGAGGCTGACACACACACGACTTGCCCCGGCGTGACGCACCACATTGTTCAGCGCCTCCTGCACAACATGGTATATATGGCTGGCCTCTGCAGACTCGATATCATTCAGCTCAGTATCGATGAGCAGATCAATGACCAAACCCGGTCGGCGCCAGCCGGCGCACAACTGCTCGAGCTGTTCACCCAGCTTAAGCCCACCCGGCGCACCTTCGCGCAAGGCATGCAGTGATGTACGCACCGATTGCATCAACATTTTCAATGTGACTGCTATCTCAGCAATCGCCTCACCTGTTTTGTCCGCATCGCCATTGCGACAGGCGATCCCGGCCAGCTCCGCGTGTTGCATCAGTACCGTGGTCAATTGACCGATATCATCATGCAGACTGCGTGCCATGGCCTGCCTCTCCACATCGTTCGCTGCCATCAATGACTGGGCGAGCTGCCTTACATCCATCAACAACTGGCGCTGCTGCTCAGCCGCCAACTCACACTCGCTGACATCCTGTTGGTAGCCGATAAAGTGCGTCAACTGCCCACAGTCATCATGCACAGGGGCAATACTGACTTCAGCCCAGAACATCGATCCGTCTGCACGATAGTTGCGCAGCAGCACCATGCACGACTCAGCCGCCGCGATAGCCTCACGCATGCTGGCCACTGCCGGCTGCCCTGTATCATTACCCTGCATAAAACGGCAGTTGCGATGCAAGATCTCTTCACGCGGGTAACCGCTCAGGCGCACAAAGGCATCATTACAGTAAATGATAGGCAGATCCTCCTGCCGGGCATCACACAACACGATACCACCCGGTGCTTCATCCATGGCACGGGTGCGGACATGTAAGGCCTGCTGGTAGCGCAGCTCCTGTTCGCGATTGCGGAAAATGACAACCAACAGCATGAATATCAGCGCAAAGAGCAACAACCCTGTCACCACGATCTGCACCAGCTGCCCACGCATGCGCTCAGTCAGGACTGCAACAGGATAGGATGAAACCACTTTCCACTCTGTTTGTGCCACGCTCGCCGGCAAACGCACACCGCGAATCCGCATCATTGAAGCCAACGGTTCCATGGTGACAAAGCTGATCAACCGGCCACCGTCAACAAACTGACCTGTCCGGGCCGCACGAATCCTGCGCCACTGCTCCGGAGCAATTTTGCCCCAGTTCTTTGCGGCACGTTCGGGCAACGCATGGCCCCATACGAAAGCGCTGTCAGGGTGATACAACCAGTAGCCATCTGCATTGAGTAGTTGGGAGGTAGCTGCTGTATGAACAAACGTATGGCGGTAATCCGACAGCATACTGTCGGCACGAAAGTTCAGTACCAGCACGCCCTGTCGAACCCCCGCCCTGTCAAACACCGGCATGGCAAAGTGCATGACTGGTTTGAACGGACGCTCCACCTGGCCGTGCTCGACATTCAAATCCATTGGGGAGATATAGATTTCACCCCGCTTCAGCCCCACCGATTGTTTAAAATAGTAACGCTCACCCTTAAACTGCAACTGCTCTTTGGGTGTAACCACGGGTTCGCCATCATTATAGTCCACCCGCGCGACCTCCATACCGGAGAGATCAATCAGGCGAATCTGGTCATACAAATCACTGCTATTGATAAAGGAGAACAGATCCTGTTTAAAAAATCCGACTGTCATCCGGCTTTTGCTGGCCAGATGGCTTCCCACCTGATCATTCAGAAAGGCCAGCGTATAGGCGACATGGCGCAGATCATCGGTGAGCGCCTCCCGCTGCAGCTGTACGTGGTGTGCCTCCTCAACCCGGACCTGATCCCAAGCATCGTCCCAGCACAACTGGTAATAAACCCGTGCCACGACCGCGATCATCACCGCAGCCAGGGTCAGGCTCAGCAGCAGTAACAGAAACCAGCGACCGGGCAAATAGGGCCAGATCCGGCCGCTGGATGCGTCGATCACATTAGTCGACAGCGTGAGATACGGCTATCCGGCCAATCAGCACGACGGCCTGCGCGGCAATCCCTTCCTTGCGGCCGGTAAAACCGAGCCGCTCGGTCGTCGTCGCCTTGACGTTGACCTCATCCACACTCACCCGCAGCAGCTCTGCCAGCCGCTGCCGCATCTGCGGCACGAACGGTGCCATCTTCGGCTCCTCGGCAATAATCGTCACATCCACATTGCCGACGCCCCAACCCAGTTCGGCTAGCAGGTCGACACAGAGGGAGACAAAACGGGTGCTGTCCGCCCCCTTGTATTGCGCATCCGTATCCGGAAAGTGGGCGCCTATATCGTGCTGACCGGCGGCACCCAACAACGCATCACACAGGGCGTGGCAGAGCACATCGGCATCGGAATGGCCGGCAAGACCACGCTCACTGGGTATCTCGACACCACCGAGAATAAGCTTGCGCCCAGCTGCAAAGGCATGCACATCGTAACCCTGGCCGACACGAATATTCAATTTCATTTCTACTCTCCAACCTCTGCCAACTGGCTTCTCAACCATACCATATCAGCCTGCGTGGTAATTTTACGATTGCTCACATCGCCCAGGCTGACATACACATCGAAACCGGCCGCCTCCAGCAGTGATGCATCATCGGTATGCAGATGCAGCCGATCTTTCTCGCTTGCCAGCGCCCGGACAAACCAGTCGCGCCGCGCCACCTGTGGTGTTTGCACGGCGCGCAGGCTCTCGCGCGTCGGTGTTTCCAGCACACGCCCGTCGGCACCCACCCGCTTGATCGTATCGTGCACAGCAAGCCCGGGTACTGCCGCGCCAAAGCGTGCAGCTGTATCAATCACATCAGCCAGCAACAGTTTTGACGGCAGGGGTCTGGCCGCATCATGCACCGCCACCAGATCGGTCGCCGGTAGCGCCAGCAGCCCCTGCTGCATCGAGTGTGACCGGGTCGCGCCGCCTGCCACCGGTGGCAGCAGCGTAAACGGGAAGTGCATGCCGGCAACCAGTGCGGAAAAATGGCGATCGCCTGCAGCAACCACCGGCTGTACCACCGAAATACGCGGCTCAGCCGCCAGATGAGCCAGTGTATGTAACAGCAGCGCCTGCCCGCCCACTTCAATATATTGTTTCGGCACATCACTGCCAAAACGACTGCCGGAACCGGCAGCCAGTAACAGTACGCCAACATTCATATCCGCGATATCCATGCACCGGATTGTGCGGGTTTCACAGGTATGGTCAATATTACTACGTTGCAGGCACCGCTTTGCCGTTGTGTTTTCAGCCTCCATCGGCTAGAACACGCAGCATCATGAATCACTTCTTCCCATCCAAAACCAGCGTGGCAGTCTGCCGCCAATGAATTCCAGCATACTGTTTCTCGCCGCAGGCCTAACAACACTGGCGGCTTCATTTGTCATCTGGCGTGATGCGCTGCATCGGCGCGGTGTACCCGGCCTGCAGTCGGCCAACCCGATCACCGCATTTCTCGCTGTTGCGATCGGCCTGAATATATGGGCTATCCACCTGATGGATTCGTTCACCGCCAACGGTATCAATTTCACGCTGGCCACCGGTGTCGCCGTTGCTACCGTACTCGTTCAGGGCATCTATATGGTCGGCATTATGCGTCACGGCATCCGCGGTCTGGGACTATTCCTGCTGCCGGCCACGGTGCTTCCACTGCTGCTTATCCCGATCCTGCCGGAAGCGCATACCCCCAACTGGGTTCACACCTCGTCGCCTCTGGAAACAGGTCACTTGCTGATTTCACTGCTGGCCTATGCCGTGCTGACACTGGCCGCCTTTCATGCCTTGATGCAGATCATGCTGGACCGGGCGCTGAAGAAAAAACGTCTGACAACACTGATTCAGGCGCTGCCATCACTGTTTGATATCGAACGTCATATGATGGCCCAGGTCAAAATAGCCACAGTGCTGATCGCCCTGAGCGTATTAAGCGGTTTAAGCTGGCAGTGGGTGGAATATCAGCATTTTGCCATTCTCAATCACAAGGTGCTGCTGGCGCTGTTTTCTCTCGGCATTCTCATCCTGCTACTGATCAAGCGCCACCGTTCTGACTGGCCGACACGCATCGTCAGTCGCACAGTGATCGGCGCCTATCTGCTGCTGATGCTGGCCTATTTCGGCGTCAACCTGATCAAGAGCTGGATCTACTGATCACTAAAACTGTATGAACATCGACGTATTTCCCCTTTCACTGGCTGCCGCTACGCTGTTTCTGCTGCTGCTGCTCTCCGCCTTCTTTTCCGGCTCTGAAACCGCGCTGACCAGGGCGCGTCGCGCCCGCCTGCGCGTCAGGCGTGAAGCGGGCGATAAGGGGGCGAAAAAGGCCGAGCAGTTGCTTGAAAACCCGGAGCGTATGCTCTCCACCATACTGCTGGGAAATAATTTCGTTAATATTGCCGCCTCGGCTCTGGCAACCGCCCTGTTCATTCAGCGCTTTGGTGATGCAGGCATCCTTTATGCCACCATCGCCATGACCGCTGTGGTGCTGGTATTCGCCGAGATCCTGCCCAAAACCATTGCTGTGGCGCACGCCGAGAACATCGCCAGCAAGGTGGCTGGTCCCATGTATGCCATCCAGACAGTGCTCAGGCCGCTGGTTACCGCGCTGATGGCCATCATCACGCTGCTCAAACGACTGCTGCGTGTGCCGCACAAGGAAGATACCCCCCTTACCCACAGGGAGCTGGCCAGCATGATCGATATGAGTGCTGAGTCTGGTGTACTTGATCAGGCCAGAGAGCAGATGCTTAACAGCAGCCTCTGCCTGCATGAAGTGGCAGTAAAAGCGCTGATGACACCACGCAAGAAGATTCACATGCTCAACGGCCATGACAGCGTCGCCGCATGTCTGGAAGTGATCGTCAACAAACCGAATTCACGCTTCCCGGTCTATCTGCATGAGACGGACAATATCATCGGCATTATCCATATCAGGGATCTGTTGAAGATCGGGCGCACCGACCGGCGTCTGTGCGATGCGATGATATGGAAAACCCCGCCTTACATTCCGGCCACCAAGAATGCACTGGCCCAGCTGTTTGATTTTCAAAGTAACCACCAGCACATGGCCATTATCGTCGATGAGTTTGGTGATATCAAAGGCGTGATTACGCTGGAAGATATCATTGAAGAGATTGTCGGTGAGATTCACGATGAATCGGACATCGCGCCGCTTCTGGAGATGTGGCCACAACCGGATGGCTCACTGGTCAGCGCCGGCACTGTCGCGCTACATGACATCAATACAGCCATGGATGCCGAGTTGCCGGAAGAGGGTGCTACGACCATCGGCGGCCTGATTATCCAGATACTCGGTGATCAGCCCGAAGGCCGGCTCTGCATGAGTATAGGCAACATGCACGTTGAGGTACTCAGTGTGCGTGGTGACTGGATTCGCCGCGTACGCCTCTATCCGATTCAGGAAGAAGAGGAAGAACCCAGGTAACCGCGATTGCGCGCGCTTCTGCCGGGCAGAGATCGCATGGCTCCTCGCTTAATGCACCAGAATCAGTACCAGCAGCATGGTGATCGCAAGTGGAATCTGCAGCATCAGCAGCCATTCATTCCTGTCCCTGCGTAGTGATGTCTGATAGTTCTCGATATGAAATATTGCTGGCATGGCGTCCTCCTTGTTATCTCTGTTATCAACAGGGCCAATACTCCCCTCTGCCGCAAACAGTGACAGTGAGTCACATCACGATGTCAGGAAATCTCCCGTCTGCAACGACGATCCGCGCAGGTAGTCTGCTGCCGCCATGGCTTTTTTACCTTCTGGCTGTAACGTTTTAACGCGATAGATGGTGCCATCACCACAGCTGATATCGAGTGTACTACCTGTGCCTGCCACCGCTCCTGCAGCCAGCAGGCTCTGCTGCCCCGTCACAACTTCACCGGCAATCAGCTTGAGCCATCGCCCCTGTACCTGCGTACGCGCGCCTGGCTGCGGTGAAAAGCAGCGCACCAAACGATCGATGCTGCTGGCAGGCAGAGACCAGTCGATCACGCGTTCTTCGTTACGCAGTTTGCTGGCATAAGTGATACCATCTGCCGCTTGCGGCACCGGCTGCAAGCCGGCGGCGATCGCAGGCAGTGTCTTCACCAGCAATTGCGCACCGAGCGGGGCCAGGGCAAACCAGAGGTCGGAGCCGGTTGTGCTATCGCCTATCGGCAGGGTTTGCTGCGCATAGATGCCACCGGTATCCAGCCCCTCTTCCATCTGCATGATACATACGCCGGTTTTGCTGTCCCCGGCCAGCAGTGCACGCTCAATCGGAGCCGCCCCGCGCCAGCGTGGCAGCAGTGATGCATGTACATTCACCGGCACTATGTTCGGCGCATCCAGCCATGACTTTGGCAGAATCATACCGAATGCCACCACCACCAGCAGATCCGGCTGCTTGCTTTGCAGCCACGCCAGTGCTTCTGCATTATCGCGCAGGCGCTCAGGCGTAATCACATCAATGCCGGCATCCAGTGCCGCCTGCTTGACTGCCGATGGATTCAGCTTCATGCCCCGCCCCGATTTTCGATCCGGTTGCGATACCACACCAACCACTTCCATACCCGGGCAGTCGATCAACGCCTGCAGACAGGGCACGGAAAATCCGGGCGTACCGGCAAATACAATTCTCATTTCAACTCCTGTAAAACACATTCACCGGCCGCGCCTGCGGCATTCGGGCATCCTGCCCATCACAGAGGACGCAAAGGCACGCAAAGGAAAAAAATCATATGTCTGAAATTGCTTTGCATATTTACATTGACCGATATTTATCCATGGTTCGATGTATCTGTAGAGGTTATCAGCAGATCCCGGCAAGGTCAGAGTCCATTCTCTTTTCTGCCTTTCCTTTGCGTACCTTTGCGCCCCTTGCGGTAAAAATATATTGACCTTGTGTTTAAGCAACGATGTCGGATTTGATCGCGGCCGCTTTAGCCTCGCCGCACAAGCGGGCTACCAGTCGCAGTGCAAAAGCGACAGCGGTACCCGGCCCGCGACTGGTGATCAGAAAATCATCCTCAACAACGGCGTCATCAACATAGACAGATGAGGGCTGCAGCGCTTCCATCTCCGACTGGCAGGCCGGGTATGACGTTAAGCGCATGCCTGCGGTTATGCCGTAGGCCGCCAGGGCAGTTGGTGCAGCACAGATTGCGGCAATCGATTTACGCTCGGCGCGCAATCGCTCCACCACGCCCTTCACAAAAGCATCATCGCGCAGCAGATGTGCATTCGGCAGCCCGCCCGGCAACACCACCATGTCCCATGCATTCGCCGCCACATCCCTGATATCCGCATCAGCGGCAATAGTTACCGCGGAGCGCCCGGTTACCATCTTGCCATCCAGGCTGGCCATGCACACATCCACACCGGCACGTCGCAATATATCGACAATAGCCAGCAGCTCGACCTCTTCTACGCCGGTGGTAAACGGCACCAATACACTTGCCATAATCAAATCTCCTCTCTCCAGCCATCTGCAAGGCGGGCTGTAGAAGCCCAGGCAAAGGCCTCGGCCATGCGTTGAACAACTACCGCTTCCCTGTCGCTCAGCTGGCCTGCAAGCATAGCAGCTGTTTGCTTCTTCAGCAGCCCGACATCCATCGCTGTGCGCGGATAAGCTTCCAGGCCGGCCTCATCAAAGCGCATGCGGGTGACCATCGTACCCAGCTGTTTCACCATCACTTTCTGCCGGTCGGCATACAACTCCGGCTCACCCTCCGCCCCCATAAAAATCAGCGAGCGCTGCTGGCCAAGCAGTATATTGGCTCCGGCCATATAGTCGGCGTACGGTGTATGGAAAAATCCGTTCAACTGACCCTCGCACTGCATGGGATTGAGCAGACGCGCCACACTGTTGGCAAATGAACGGACGCCAAGACGCGGCCGCAGATGGTAGATGCGAAACAGATCGGGACAGAGCTCGGCCAGATCAGCATACACCAGCCCGTCCTCTTGCAACACGCTCACTGCATCAGCCAGTGTGGCTGCCCGCCTGATACCCGCCTGTTGCAATACCTGCCATGCGGTCACCCGCCCATCAATGGCTTCAACACCATGCACAAAGACCGGAATACCGGCATCACGCGCCTTCAGCGCTGCAACCAGATAGGCATGCCCGGATCTGCGTTTACCCGCATAACAGGGTAGATCAACCGCTCCTGGCGGTGCCGTCACTGTGTCGAACCCATCGATATGCGAGCGCGCTGCCTGCACAAATCCGGCCAGCTCTGCCGACGCTTCTCCCTTCATGCGCATGGCAATCAGGAATGCTCCCAGCTGCAACTGATCCGCATCCGCATGCAACAGCTGCTCAAACAGCGCCATCGCTTCATGCTGTAGCAGGTTTTCCGAGCCATTTTTTCCGCGTGCCACGCGGCTGATCAGGGGTGATATATCCATGGGCGAGTTGTACCACCGACAGCTCATACTGGGAACCCCGCATGCTGCATCTCGCCCCCCCATCGGCAGGCGAGTGTCATCCGCCTGTCATGGCGTTGAAATATCTGTGACATACACGCATGCAAGGCTGCTGCTGACTGCATGGAGGTCCTATGCTCAACGTCGACGCGCTCACGGCAAAATACCTGCCCGGCCTGCATAACAAACCGCCTGTATTGCAAAAAACCATGCGCATGATGCTGCGCATCCTGTTTCACGAGAAACAGCTGAATCGATTTCAGGCCCGATATCCGCATCTTGAAGGATTCGATTTCGTAGAGCAGCTGCTGGAGCACTTTAATTTCGGCTACACGCTACGCGGCGATGAACGGGAGTGCATTCCGTCACGCGGCCGTGTTGTGATTATTGCCAACCACCCGATCGGCACGCTGGATGCCGCCATTCTGATTCGACTGGTGGGCGAGGTTCGCCGTGATGTCAAAGCCATCAGCAATCAGGTGCTATCCGGTATTCAACCGCTGACACCACTACTGTTGCCGGTCGATAATATGGGTGGCCACAGCAGTCGTGAACAGTTGAAATCCGTATATCGCCATCTGGAACAGGAGGGCGCGGTGATCATCTTCCCGGCCGGCGAGGTATCACGCATGAGCCCTGCCGGCATCCGTGATGGCAGCTGGAACAGCGGCTTTCTGCGCATCGCCACGGCAACCCGGTCACCGATACTGCCCGTCTATATCGACGGGAGGAATTCGATGTTTTTCTATGCCCTGTCACTGCTCTCGCGCCCGTTGTCGACATTATGGCTGGTTCGCGAGATGTTCAAGCAGGCCCGCCGCTCGGTGCATATCTCCATCGGTAATCCGGTACCGTTTGACAGTTATCAGCACACCCACCTGCCACTGAAATCACGCGTCAAACTGTTTCAGCGCCATCTCTACCGGATCGGCAAGCAGAAAGAGCCGGTGTTTGCCACCAGTCGCGCCGTAGCCCATCCTGAAAACCGCCAGCAACTGCGCCAGGAGATTCATAGTTGCGAACTGCTGGGAGAAACCGGTGACGGCAAGCGCATCTATCTGTTCGCGTTCAATCCGGACTGCACCATCATGCGTGAAATCGGTCGCTTGCGCGAAACCTCGTTCCGCGCGGTTGGCGAGGGCACAGGCCAGCGCCGTGATGTGGATCCGTTTGATCGCCATTGTCGGCAGATTATTTTGTGGGATGAAGCCGAGATGGAGATTGTCGGCGCCTACCGCCTGCGCGACACCCGCAACCCTGACGATAGCGATCTCTACACCGGCACCCTGTTCGATTTTCAGCCGGCCATGACGCCGATCATGCAACAGGGACTGGAGCTCGGGCGCAGTTTTGTGCAACCACGCTATTGGGGTAAACGCAGTCTGGATTATCTCTGGTTCGGCATCGGCGCGTTTCTGCGCCGCAATCCCGACTACCGCTATCTGTTCGGCCCGGTCAGTATCAGTGACAGTTACCCGGCGGCGGCCAGAGACATGCTGATCTATTTCTACAGCCACTGGTTCGGCGGCGATACCCGGGCGGCAACGGCGCGCCTGCCCTACCACTTGAGCAGTACGACCATGGCAGAGATGCAGCAGACATTTCCCGGCGTGGAGTACAAACGCGATTATATCACACTGAAAAGCCGGATGAGGCATCTGGGTTGCACCGTACCGACGCTGCTTAAACAATATGGTGAGCTGTGTGAACCCGGCGGCGTGCGCTTTGTAGATTTCAATATCGACCCTGATTTTTGCAACTGCGTGGACGGCCTGGTCGTGGTTGACCTGCAACGCCTCAAAGCAGCCAAACGGAAACGCTATATCGATTCCGACAAGGGTGATGAAGCGTAATCCGGAGGGCCCCGCCGTTGCCGACATGCATACACTGCAGTAGCGTCAATGCATGAATTTCCTTGTTATTCAGCATCTGGATATTGAACCACCGGCCCTGATCGGCGATCTGCTAAGTGATGCCGGTCATCAGTTGCAAATAGTTCATATTGATGTCGGTGACACACTGCCTGAGTACACTACAGATTTGCACGGTGTCATCATCATGGGCGGTCCGCAATCGGCCAATGATACCCACCTGAGCTATATACGGGATGAATTACTGTGGCTGGAAGAGCGTATCGCTGCAGGCGTTCCGATGCTCGGTATCTGTCTCGGTGCGCAACTGATGGCGAAGGCCGCAGGGGCTGTGATCACCCCGTCGCCTGTGCGCGAGTTGGGCTGGTATCCGCTCTATCCGACAACAGCGGCAGTGGCAGACCCGCTCTTTTCAGCCCTGCCCGCCAGTGGCCTGCCGATGTTCCAGTGGCACGGGGATACATTCTCCCTGCCCGCTCATGCCTCCCTGCTGGCTAGCTGCGCTGACGTGCCGGCACAGGCATTTCGTTTAGGGCTGGCTCAATATGGTTTGCAGTTTCATGTCGAAGTCGACGCAGAGATGATTGAAGCGTGGATCATGGCAGGAGAGAGCGAACGACATCATCTGGGCAGTACAGGCATCGATTTGCTACGGGCCCAGACCTCACTACACCTTGCTGCCATGCAACACTATGGCCGGAAGATGATCACAAACTGGTTGCATGGCATACAGAAAAACCTGCACTAAGCCGCTGTTCCCTCTCCACGGCAAGGATACTCACAATCTAACAGCTTCATGTTGCCGCTTCTTCATTCGCCGCCATTCGACTATACTGACTGCCGCTACCTGCAGAGAGCAGAATCCATTGACATCGCGAAGAGGGGGTATGACAGGGCTATGACTCGATTGATTCACCCTGAAAGCAGCTTGCGCATGGTACTGCTCTGCATGGCCATACTGCTGCTCTCATCCTGCTCGCAAACCAACGAAATACCGACCCTGAAAGTAGGCGTAATCCAGTGGCTGGGTTATGAGCCGCTGTTTTTAGCCAGGTCGCTGCAAAAATACGATCCGGATATGATCAAGCTGGTTGAGTTACAGAGCTCAACCGACACGCTGCGTCTGCTACGCGAAGGTGTCATTGATGCAGGCGCGTTAACCATTGACGAGGTACTCGGCGAGCTTGCACTTGGTACAAAACTGGAGATCGTGCTCATCATCGATATCTCTGACGGGGCGGATACCCTGCTGGGAAAACCCGGCCTGAACACACTGGCCGATCTCAAGGGTAAACGCATTGGCGTGGAAAGCAGTGCCGTCGGCGCAGTATTACTCAACGGAGCACTGGTAAAAGCAGGCCTGAGTGCTGCCGATATCACCATTGTTCCGCTCACTGCCGACACACATTTATCCGCCTATATGGGTGGCGCTGTTGATGCACTGGTCACCTTCAAACCCACCAGCAGCACACTGATAAGCCGGGGGGCGATCAAGCTGTTTGACAGCAGTGAAATCCCCAACCAGATCATTGATGTGATCGCTGTGCGTAAAGATGCACTGCAGAAGACCGGCAGCAATATTCAGCTACTGATCGACGGCTATTTTTTTGCTTTGACCTATTTGCATGAACATCCTGAAGCGGCAACCGATCTGATGGCTCCGCGGCTGGGTATTTCGGGACAGGATATGCTTGCTTCATACGAGGGATTGTTGCTGGCAGATCGGGCAAAAAACAGTACACTGTTTTCAGGCACGCCCTCCAGACTCTCGATGATTACCACAGAGCTTCAGACCGTACTGCTGCGCGCAAAGTTACTGGATCATGCGGTTGATAGCGGCACACTGTTCAATGCGGGTTTCACAGCCCACCGTGATAACGACTGATGCCGCTCTCCCGCCTGAAACTCAGGACTATCATTCCGGTCACCGTCATCGGCATTTTTCTGCCCCTGGGTACATTTATTATTGGCATGACCTATACGGAATCGCTATCCGACCTGAAACAGAGTTCGAAAGCTGAATTTGGCCGAAAGCTGAGCGAGTTGTCTCTGCAACTGGATCCTGTCGGTGAAGACGGCAAGCTCATTGAAGCACAGCGTCTGCTCTCAGCCGCAGGGGCCGCCGATGGCATGCAGCATTTAAGTCTGGTAGGCAGAGATGAAAAAATTATCGCATCCACCCACTTTGCCTGGATCGGCAAACGGGTGGACAGTGTATGGAATCAGTTTGATCCGAAGCTCTTTGCAAGCCTGTTTCACGGCAGCACGCATGAAGTCATCTCTGACCAATCCGGCATTGCCTATCATGCCTATCATTTCACCAGACTGCGCGGCCAGCCCGGCCAACATATTCGCTCGGTTCGGCAAGCAGCACTTGTCGGCGTATTTGATTACAAAAAGTCCAAGGTGACACTGGAACGGCGACTGCGCCAGAAGGCCACATTCTACTTTATTGCCCTGCTGTTTTCTGCCGGCCTGATCACCTTTCTGTTAATCCGCCTGATATCCAGGCCGGTGGAACAGCTGAGTAAATTTGTCGCATCTTTTGATGATGCGGCATTCGGCAGGCAGGTGAATATTACCGGATCGTTCGAAATGCACACACTGGGGGTGGCGGTCAACAGCATGAGCACAACCCTCAAGACCTACCATGAGCAGATCGCGGTCGAGATCAGCGAGCGCAAACACACGGAAGCTGTACTGCGCCGCTTCCGCTCTGCGCTGGATAGCTCGGCTGATTCTGTTTATATCATTGATCCGGAAAAGATGCTGTTTATCGACCTCAACCGGACAGCCCATGAAAGCCTCGGATACTCAAAAGAGGAGATGTTATCGATGGGGCCGCAGGATATTAAGCCCGATAGCAACCACTGCGAATTGGCTAACCTGATCACTGCCGTTGCAGAGTCGGGAGAAACCCGCACATTTGAGGCCATGCACCAACGCAAGGATGGAAGCCATTTTCCGGTCGAGGTATTCCTCAGGGCGATGCAAGAGGAGCATCAGCAACCGGTAGTCATTGCCTCGGTACGTGACGTCACGGCCAGAAAAGCCGGTGAGGCGGAGCTGCGTAAGCTCTCACAAGCGATTCAACAGGCCGGCGAAGCCGTGATGATCACCGACATCCATGCTGTCATTGAATATGTTAATCCGGCCTTCACCCGCATTACCGGCTACAGAGCCGAGGAGGCTATCGGTAACACCCCATCCATGCTTCGAAGCAGCGCTCAGGATCCTCAATTTTACAAGGAACTCTGGGCAACCATTACACGCGGTGATGTCTGGCAGGGTACACTCACCGACAGAAAAAAAGATGGCAGCTTTTATCCGGCCATGATGTCGGTTGCCCCGATTCATGACGATGCCGGCAAGACCACCCATTATCTCTCTATCCAGCAGGATATGACCGAGTATAAGAAGCTCGAAGAACAGTTTCTGCAGGCACAGAAGATGGAGGCGATCGGCACACTCGTTGGCGGCATTGCGCACGATTTCAACAACCTGCTGGCCGGCATTACCGGCAATGCCTTTCTGGCAAAAAAACGACTGGATGATGGACGCCCGATGCGTGCGAATATCGATACGATCTCAACACTCGGCTATCGGGGTGCCGATATGATCAAGCAACTGCTGACCTTTGCCCGTAAAGGTTCGGTACGCATGGTGCCTGTTTCACTGAACACCTTTATGCAAGAGGGGCACCAACTGGCCAGAACCGCTATTCCGGAAAGCATGGCATTCCGGCTGGAGATATGCCCGGAAGCGTTGAGCATTGACGGCGACGTCACCCAGCTGCAACAACTGATCATGAATCTGACAAACAATGCGCGCGATGCTGTTGCCGGCACTACCCACCCCGAAATCACCTGTTCACTACAGCCGTTCACGGCCGACGACGCATTCAAGGCTGCGCACCCGGAGGCAACCGCTTCAAGCTTTGCCCTGATAACAGTTTGCGATAACGGACCCGGTATTCAACCTGAGCACCTGAATAAAGTATTTGAACCGTTTTTCTCTACAAAAGGTGTAGGCGAAGGCACTGGCCTGGGTCTCTCCATGGTCTATGGCTGTGTCCAGATGCATGGCGGCATCATTCAGGTAGAGAGTGAACCGGGATCGAGGACAGCATTCCATATCTATTTACCGCTGATCAACGCTACCGCCACGCCAGCCTCTGAAAGCAGCCCCATCGTATCCGGCCGCGGTGAGATGATCCTGCTGGTCGATGATGAAGCATGCATGCTGGAAACCAGCGGTGAGGTATTGAGAAGCATGTCTTATGAAGTAATTGAGGCTGCTGACGGTGAACAGGCGCTGACCCTGTTCAGGAGACACAAGAGTGATATCGCACTAATTATCACCGATATTGTCATGCCTAAAATGGGGGGCATTGACCTGGCAAATGCTGTACGGGCACTGGGTGCTGATATACCCATTATTTTTGCCACCGGTTATGACAAGGAACATGCATTTTCCGGAAAATCCACCATCGATCAAAGTGTTATCATGAATAAACCGTTTTCATTCGAACTGCTCAGCCAGCACATCAGAAGGTTGCTCGACCCTGCAACATAAGTTCAGGTATCTTCTCTAGCACCCTCCATCCGGAGAACCGGATTGGACGCTGCATCGCTGCCCGAAGGGTGAGATACCCTGATGTCTCGAATTACAAAGAATGAACAAATATCCCCTTCATCAATAGCAGGAGAGGAAGCGTCATCAGTTCATCTTTACTAACACTGGTCCCGGACTTCCGCGGTGAACCATAAAAAAGGGGCTCCGTCAGGAGCCCCTTGCATTGCATGCAATTAAAGCACACCTAGAACGGAATATCGTCATCCACAGGTACATTGCCAAAGTCAGGTGCGCTGGCAAACGGATCGTTGCTTTTGGCCGGTGCATTGCCGCGCGGCGCATTGCCACCGCCGCCATGGGTCGGGAAGCTGTTTGATGATGAACCGCCACCACCCTGCCCTGACCCTTCCGAACGCCCGCCGATCAGATCCAGCGAATCGGCATTGCACTCGACCGATGTGCGTTTGTTACCATCCTTGTCGGTGTACTCATTCACACGCAACTCGCCACTGATAGCTACCTGCGTACCCTTGACCAGATACTGGGGCAGCTTGCCTTCGGCACGTTTGCCGAACAGTGAGCAACGAATCCAGTTCGTTCCCTTGTTATCGCCATAACCATAATCAACCGCTACAGAAAACGAACAGATCGCCATACCACTCTGGGTAAATCGTGTTTCGCAATCTCTGGCCAGACGCCCGGTAAACGTATATACATTCATAAAAACTCCCTCGCAAACTTCAAAAAATATTATCGCTGAACTGTCATGTGCTTAGCCGATCGGCGGCAGGCGGCGATCATAACCCAACTTCAACATTCATTCAGCCATTTGATCGAGCAACCGATAGTCGGGTGTTGCGGTTGCGGTGGATTCTCGCCTGCTGCCATCAACTCGGCAGCAGGGATAAGCTCCTCGCGCGAAACCTTCGCCTCATCCTTCCAGTAGTCATCGAAACGCCCATGGTAAAAGAGCCTGCCCTGACCATCAAACAGATACAGATCCGGCGTACACTGGGCTTCAAATACTCTCGCCACTGCCTGCGTATCATCAACCAGATAGGGGAAATCGATATCCCACGCTGCAATCTTCGCCTGCATGGCCGGTATACCATCGGCCAGATAATCCGGATGAATATTCGGATTCACCGCCACAGTATGGATACCCATCTGCTTCAGCGTCGCTGCATGTCGGATCAGGCGCGGCCAGACGGCAATCGCATAGGGACAGTGATTACAGGTGAATGCAACCAGCAGTCCGTTCTCTCCTGCCGCAGCGCGCAGGGAGATGCTCCTGCCCTCCGCATCAGAGAGCGTCATATCCGGCAGTTTCCAGCCAAGATCCACATGTACTGATGCCACAAGCGCCATCGTCATTACCTCTCAATCAATCTTATGCCCACGGCCATGGCTGCATGGTGTGGGCAACTGCAACGATATAGACCACCGTCATCAAGGCAATGATAAAGCTGGTGCGATTGATCCACACACTCCCGCGGTGCCTGAAGGCGATAAAACCGAGCAGAATATAGAGCACAATGGCAATCAATTTGGCAGCCAGCCACGCATCCTGCCACGGCGCCACATGCAGTGCATAAGCCAACAGCACGCCACTGCCCAGTAGCAGCGTATCCACACTATCCGGCAGGATTCTGTGCAACAGTCGTCCGCATGCCGGCCTGCCCCGCCACATGCGCGCTCCCCGCCAGACAAACAGCAGCAGCGATACTACAACCAGCGTGACATGCAGCGGCAACAGCCATGCCATTATCGCATCACCTGCTGTGGAATATGCAGCCGATGCATCTTCTCCACCATTGTTGTTTGCCGGCATCCGGTCGCAAAATGATTACGCATGGCTCAATGGTACACATGCTGCATAAAAATATGCACTTGCCTGATGAATAATCGTCTCTATATTGGACTCCGCGGCAGCCCTTGAGCTGCCGCGCTATACATGAGGGAACACACAATGGGAGGAAATCATATGAAACGCATTGCAATTGCAATGGCGGCCAGCGCCATGCTGGTTGCACCGGCGATAGCCAGTGAACACGGGCATGGCAGCAGCCACGCTGAAGCAGCAGGTGGCCATGCAAATAACGGCCCGGTTGCCGACAGTGTAATCGCCAAACAGCGCCAAATACTTGCGGCAAACACGAAGGGAAAGGCTTCGGCCCGCAAGCGCCTCGCGACATTGATGCGGTTGATGGCAAGAACCATCGCATTTTCGATGCAGCGCCGGCATATACGGAGATGAACCTGTGCAACATCCATTTCCATAAAAATGCCGAGCACAAGGGTAAAGATTTTTCTGTTTATGCCGGCAATGGCAATGGCCACGGTTACCTGAGCGGCTATAAATATTCAGGTCAGCTGAGCGCTGCAGAGCTGGCACCGATCAAGCACGAAGTGTGCAACAGCCATCATGGTGACGGTGCTCTGGTCCCGGGTGACACCATTGAGGTTCATTACGTCCATTCAACGGCCCAGGTCAAACTCGGCCCGACGCTCGGCTCCTGCTTAAGCAAAGATGTCATCAACAACCCGCAGCTGCGTGTGGAGACTCAGGTGTATGTTGTGGTTAATGACAAGCATGCGCTGAATTTCAAGGACCTGACAACATACGGCAAGGCAAAAAGCGGCCTCTATCAGGCTACCGGCATTCCTGCCGACACCGGCACACCTGTTCAGTACGAGGGTTCTACTACAGGACCGGGCTACAATGAGACAGGTTCTCCCTATCAGGTTAGCTGGAGCGTGCGCCCTCATGTTGCCAAGGTAAACATTGCCACCGTAGGCAAGTGGTGCGAGAAAAATGATTTCAATGAAGATCACGGGCATGGTGTAAGAAACCTTGTCATCAACACCGACCTGCTGTCTAAAATCGATTAACAGGCAGCTCAGCCGACAGGGCTGACTTGCACAAATCGGCTCTTCAACGCTTATATACGGCAATTAAAGGGTGGTAATGCCCAGATACATCTTATAGAACAAATGTTTGCGACAACAAGTTGTTCGGAGGC
>PFXI01000096.1 GCA_002791575.1 Zetaproteobacteria bacterium CG_4_9_14_3_um_filter_54_145
TAAATTTGCTGTCTAGATAACTACAAATATACCATAAACGTTGGGAATTCAGGCCTACTTTATTACTGCGAAATCTTTAACCGGACAGCAGTGTCTCTGACCGTATAGATCAGGCAATCGCACGGGCAAAACGAAGCGGCAAACTGCTGTTGATCTGCTTTCTGGATCTCGATGGTTTCAAGCAGGTCAACGACAGCTACGGACATGAGGCCGGCGATCAGTTACTGGTGGAGGTAACACACCGTCTGCAAGAGGTTTTACGCGCTGAAGACACTTTGGCGCGCGTGGGTGGAGATGAATTTGTCTTACTGCTTAACGACCTGAACGGTGATAAAGAGTACCGGCAGATCCTTGAACGCATTCTTGAAGTTGTGGCAACACCGGTGATGATCGATGATCATGAAGCTGTTGTGTCGGCCAGTATCGGCGTAACCTTCCATACAACCGATTATGAAGATGGCGACACCCTGTTGCGTCAGGCTGATCAGGCCATGTATATCGCGAAGCAAACAGGGAAGAATCGCTATCATTTGTATAACCCGGAGCAAGACTAAATAGAGCATGGTCACCCGGCAGGGTCAGACAGAGACTTATCTCCCTTTACCAAGCCTGCAGGACTAAACAGCTCCGGTAACTGCCGCCAGCCTGCAGGCGGGGCCCGAATCCCATAACAACATATCCGCTACATCTGTTTGTCGCAGCTCACCCTGTCGGCGTTTCTTCTCCTTTATATAATATAGCCTGAATCCCGGGCATGGCTTCGCGCGGGCACCCGTCTGCTATACGAAAGCGGACGACTGCGAGGCTCTGTCGTATGTCGATAATTGTCTGTAGAAAAGCATACAATTTGTAGGGCCATGTACTACAAGTGTGATTTTATGGCGTCTTATGATTTCTCATAAGTAAAATAAAAACAGTAACTTACACCATGATTACCTGTTTGGCACCGGGCTTGCCATAGTAAGACAGCGCAAAGCAAGCAAAGGAGAGAAATCATGGCAATGAGACAATGTGCAATATACGGGAAAGGTGGCATTGGTAAATCCACTACGACCCAGAACCTGGTGGCTGCTATAGCAGAGCTGGGTAAAAAAGTAATGATCGTCGGATGTGACCCGAAAGCGGACTCCACCCGTCTGATCCTCCATTCAAAAGCTCAAAATACAATTATGGAAATGGCTGCCGAAGTCGGCACCGTGGAAGATCTGGAACTCGAAGATGTATTGAAGTCCGGTTACAAAGATATCAAATGTGTTGAATCTGGTGGTCCAGAGCCAGGCGTTGGCTGTGCAGGCCGCGGCGTAATTACTGCGATCAACTTCCTTGAGGAAGAGGGCGCATATGAAGAAGATCTGGACTTCGTATTTTACGACGTACTGGGCGACGTGGTATGCGGTGGTTTCGCTATGCCGATTCGTGAAAATAAGGCACAGGAAATCTACATCGTATGTTCCGGTGAAATGATGGCTATGTATGCTGCCAACAACATCTCCAAGGGCATCGTGAAATACGCTCACTCCGGCTCCGTTCGTCTGGCTGGCCTGATCTGTAACTCACGCGAAACTGACCGTGAAGATGAGCTGATCATGGCTCTGGCTGCCAAGCTCAGCACCACAATGATTCACTTCGTACCGCGTGACAATGTGGTTCAGCGTGCGGAAATCCGTCGTATGACCGTGATCGAATATGATCCGACTGCCAAACAGGCTGATGAATATCGTCAGCTGGCTCAGAAAATTATCGATAACAAGAACTTCAACATTCCAACCCCTATCACCATGGATGAGCTCGAAGAGCTGTTGATGGAATTCGGCATCATGGAAGAAGAAGACGAAGCCATTGTTGGTAAAACTGCAGCTGAACTGGCCGCAGAAGCAGCAGCAGCTTAAGCCTTTCTTTAACGTAATATCTTTGCAGCGCCAGGGGGTTGCCGGTAGTGGGGCCGGCAACTCGCTCTGCGAAGTTTCGACCTCTATTCCCACTGCCTTCAAATAACACTGTCCACAGATTGGTGGCGGTGACAGGAGCAATAAAATGAGCACAATGACAACTGAACAAACAGAGGCTCTGATTCAGGAAGTACTTGAAGTCTATCCTGAGAAAGCGAAGAAGGATCGCGCCAAACATCTGGCTGCAAATGATCCTACGGTTGAGCAATCCAACAAGTGTATTACATCCAACAAAAAATCATTGCCGGGTGTCATGACCATCCGTGGTTGTGCATACGCCGGCTCAAAGGGCGTGGTATGGGGTCCGATCAAGGACATGATCCATATCAGCCATGGTCCTGTCGGCTGCGGCCAGTACTCACGCGCCGGCCGTCGTAACTATTATGTCGGCACCACCGGTGTTAACACCTTCGGTACGATGAACTTCACCTCCGATTTCCAGGAAAAGGATATTGTATTCGGCGGCGATAAAAAACTCGACAAACTGATCGGTGAAATCGATACGCTCTTCCCGCTGAACAAAGGCATCTCCGTACAGTCCGAGTGCCCGATCGGCCTGATCGGTGACGATATCGAAGCGGTATCCAAGAAAAAGTCCAAAGAGATCGAAAAACCTGTTATCCCTGTTCGTTGTGAAGGCTTCCGTGGTGTTTCACAGTCACTTGGCCACCACATCGCTAATGATGCGATTCGCGACCATGTTCTGCCCGCCCTCGATAACGACAACAGCTTCCAGACCACACCGTATGACGTCTCCATTATCGGCGACTACAACATCGGTGGTGATGCCTGGGCATCGCGTACCATTCTCGAAGAGATGGGGCTGCGTGTGGTTTCACAGTGGTCCGGAGACGGCACACTGGCTGAAATGGAGCTGACACCGAAAGTGAAGCTGAATCTGCTGCACTGCTACCGTTCGATGAACTATATCTCCCGTCATATGGAAGAGAAATACGGTATTCCATGGGTTGAGTACAACTTCTTTGGTCCTACCAAGGTTGCAGAGTCACTGCGCAAGATCGCTTCCTACTTTGATGACTCCATCAAAGAGGGTGCAGAGCGTGTGATTGCCAAGTACGAAGCCGAGATGGCACCTGTTATCGCCAAGTATCGTCCTCGTCTGGAAGGCAAGCGCGTGATGCTCTATGTCGGTGGCCTGCGTCCGCGTCATACCATCGGTGCCTACGAAGATCTGGGCATGGAAGTGGTCGGTGCCGGTTACGAATTCGGCCATAACGATGACTATGATCGCACCATGAAAGAGATGGGTAATGCAACACTGCTCTATGATGATGTGACCGGTTATGAATTCGAAGAGTTCGTAAAATCTGTCAAACCTGACCTGATCGGCTCCGGCATCAAGGAGAAGTATATCTTCCAGAAGATGGGCATTCCGTTCCGTCAGATGCACTCATGGGACTATTCCGGCCCTTATCACGGCTATGACGGCTTTGCCATCTTTGCCCGTGATATGGATATGACCCTGAATAACCCTTGCTGGGGCAAGATTATAGCGCCATGGAAAGCTACTGAATCTGAAGAGATGAAAGAAGCTGCCTGATATCTGGTAACGGTTGGCGGGGTCATCCCCGCCAACCCTGACCTAACTAAAAATAAACACCGTCCACAGATTGGTGGCGTGTAGGAGAAAACCATGAGTCAGAATGTAGAAAACATCAAGCCAAGTTACCCCCTGTTTCGCGATGACGAATACAAAGCAAACCTGGCAAACAAACAGAACATGTATGAAGGCAAACATGATGCCGGAAAAATCCAGGAAGTGTTCGACTGGACTACAACTGAAGAGTATCAGAAAATCAACTTTGAGCGCGAAGCACTGACCGTTAACCCGGCAAAAGCATGTCAGCCACTGGGTGCTGTATTGTGTGCGCTGGGTTTTGAAAAGACCATGCCATACGTACATGGTTCACAGGGCTGCGTTGCCTACTTCCGTACCTACTTCAACCGTCATTTTAAAGAGCCATGCTCTTGTGTATCTGACTCGATGACAGAAGATGCGGCAGTATTCGGTGGCCAGCAGAATATGAAAGATGGTCTGGAGAATGCCAAGGCACTCTACAAGCCTGACATGATTGCTGTATCCACGACCTGTATGGCTGAGGTTATCGGCGACGATTTGAATGCTTTCATCGGTAACTCCAAGAAAGCCGGTCATATCCCTGACGACTTCCCGACCCCATATGCGCATACACCATCGTTTGTCGGTAGTCATACCACCGGTTGGGATAATATGTTCGAGGGCATTCAGCGTTATTTCACCCTCAACCACATGGAAGATAAAGAGGTCGGCTCCAACGGCAAGATCAATATCGTGCCGGGCTTTGAAACCTATCTGGGTAACTTCCGCGTCATGCGCCGTATGATGGAAGAGATGGGCGTGGATTACAGCCTGCTCTCCGATCCGTCCGAAGTAATGGATACACCTGCAGACGGTGAGTTCCGTATGTATGCCGGTGGTACGACGCTGGACGAAATGAAGGATGCGCCTAACGCCCATGACACGCTGTTTCTGCAGCCGTGGCAGTCGGTCAAGTCCATCAAGTTCACCAAACTGACATGGAAACAGCCTGCTTCCGCGATCAATATTCCAATGGGTCTGGAGTGGACCGACGAGTTCCTGATGAAGGTATCAGAGCTGACCGGCAAACCAATCTCCAAGTCGCTGGAAACAGAGCGCGGCCGCCTGGTTGATATGATGACCGATTCACATGCCTGGTTGCATGGCAAACGCTTCGCGCTCTACGGCGATGCCGACTATGTGATGGGTATGACCAAGTTCCTGCTGGAGCTGGGTGCAGAACCGACCGACATTCTGTGTAACCATGCCAACAAGCGTTGGAGAAAAGCCATGGAGACCATGTTGGCAGCCTCGCCTTACGGCAAGAATGCCGAGGTACATGTGGGTAAGGATCTGTGGCACTTCCGTTCACTGATGTTCACCAACAAGCCGGACTTCATGATCGGTAACAGCTACGGCAAGTTCATCGAACGTGACACCCTGCACAAAGGGCCGGAGTTCCAGGTACCGCTGATTCGTATCGGCTTCCCGATCTTCGACCGTCATCACCTGCATCGTATGACCACCCTCGGTTATGAAGGTGCGATGTATATCCTGACTACCCTGACCAACTGCATTCTTGAGCAGCTGGACAAGGAGACTATGGGTATGGGTACCACCGACTATAACTACGATCTGGTTCGTTAACAGAGCAGTAACAGCAAAACGGATGGCGGGGGCATATGGCTCCCGCCTCTACCCGAGACAAACGGACATGGAGAGTAGCTATGCCAATGGTAATGATCAGACAGGGTGAGTCCGGTGCAATGACACTGTATATCGCCAAAAAGGATCTGGAAGATGTGGTGACCGCGATCGAATTCGATCAGCCCGATAAATGGGGTGGCACGATCACCATCGGTGATGGAACCAGTTATTACATTGATCCGCTACCATGCCCGCCAAAACTGCCGATCTCACTGCGCGCACGTCGCGGCTGAGATCCCCCCGGATATGGGGCCGCTTTTTCAGGCTTCCGCTTCCGCTAACTCAATAAAGGAGAATAGATATGGCGTTATATATTGTTGCAGAAGAATGTATCTCATGTGGTGACTGTGAGCCGGTTTGTCCGACCGCATCCATCTTCGAAGGTAAAATTGTGAGCCACTTGCAAAAGCCTGAGTAAAATTGAATGTCAGCGCCTGAGCCGTTGGATTAATCGTTTTAATTATCGCTCTCCCTGCGGGTTTCTC
>PFXI01000037.1 GCA_002791575.1 Zetaproteobacteria bacterium CG_4_9_14_3_um_filter_54_145
GTAAATTTGCTGTCTAGATAACTACAAATATACCATAAACGTTGGGAATTCAGGCCTACTTTATTACTGCGAAATCTTTAACCGGACAGCAGTGACCCTATGATATGTTTCTCGACATGAAAATGATCGATGGTCAACAGATACCCCGATTTGAATTTCTCGGTGAGATGAGCAGCTGAGACTCACCAACTGTCGGTTTACACCTATCAGATTGCCTGCGAGCCCCTCCCCCGGTGACGGCGTGCGCGCACTCACCTATACTGATGTGTAAGCTTGATGCGGGGGTAAACGGAATGGAGCGATTAAGAGCGCTGTTAAAACAGATCAATGGCCGAGGATACAAGGCCTACAAGCAGCTGGCGGGCTGCTACCGCTTTAATGGCTATGATCTGGCGATTGACCATGTGCAGGGGGATCCGTTTGCCCAGCCATCCCGTATCAGCATACGCGTTTCACCTGCCTATCTCTGCCTGCCTGCTGAATACTATAAAAGTAAAATCAGAAAAACGGCCACGGAGGATTTTCTGGCCAGAGCAGTAAACAGGGCCATTGCAGAGCACGTCAAAGGTCATCGGGGCATAGGTAAAAGTGGCGAATTCCGTATTGAGACAAGCGGGCAGCAGATACTGGTCAGAAACGCGCTGTTGATTGATGGCGAAGCTGTTGAGGCAAGGCTGACGGCAGGACTGCCTGCAGCCGGACGCACGATTCTGTCGCGGGATGCGGAAGAGATGTTTTTCACCGAACTGCCGGCAGTTGTGGCTCAGGCACTCTGTTTTGAGCATCTGGATAAAAAACTGCTGCAACATCATGTGGAGTCCAGCGAAGATCAGGACTATTTACGCACTCAGCTGCATAAGCATAAGCTGGTTGCCTTTGTGGCGGATCACTCCCTGCTGCCTAGAGAGAGCGGTATTGATGATCACCCGCTTGGCGGCGAAGCGATCCGGTTTATGACGCCGGAATCACTCGCCTGCACGCTGACACTGCCGAACCGGGGAGCGGTTCGCGGCATGGGCATCCCGCAGGGAGTGACCCTGATTGTCGGCGGCGGATTTCATGGTAAATCCACACTACTGCATGCGCTGGAACGGGGTATCTACAACCATATACCGGGCGATGGCAGAGAGCTTGTGGCAACCGATGCCAGCGCCGTCAAGGTACGGGCCGAAGACAACCGTGCCGTTTCACATATTGATATCAGCCCCTTTATCGACCGGCTGCCCTTTGACAGGGACACACGCAGTTTTTGCAGTGAAAATGCCAGCGGCAGCACCTCTCAGGCGGCAAATATCATGGAAGCCGTGGCTGATGATTGTACGCTGCTGTTGATTGATGAAGATACATCGGCAACAAATTTCATGATACGCGATGAGCGCATGCAGCAGCTTGTTGCCAGAGACAAGGAGCCGATCACCCCCTTTCTGCATCGCGTTCGACAACTCTTTGATGAGCTGGGCATATCCACAGTGATTGTTATGGGCGGATCGGGCGATTATTTTGAGGTAAGCGATACCGTCATCATGATGGATAGCTATAAACCGGTGGATGTCACACGCAAGGCTCATGCCCTTGTCGGCCATGGAAAACCAGCCCGGACACCGGTTGACGACCTGCCTGCTATGGTGAAAAAGAAGGTGCCATCACCTGTCCGGGAGAGACTGAATCCGGCACGCGGCAGAAAACAGGTCAGTATCGAAGCCAGAGGTATTGATACCCTGCTATACGGCCGATACGAGATCGATCTGGCTAAAGTGGAACAGCTGATCGATATCGGCCAGACACGCGCAATAGGGCTGATGATCCATTACTATGCCACACACTATGCTGACAAATCGGATGACCTTGGCACAAGCCTGAAGCTTGTTCTGAAAGATGTGGAGGATAAGGGGCTCGATATTCTCTCACCCTGGAAAACCGGCACACTGGCCCTGCCGCGGCTGCATGAAGTTGCAGCGGCAATCAACCGGATACGGGAATAAATCGCTTAACACACTGATGCCGCATTCTGCCCTGCTCAGTAGCCACCCGCATGACTAAATTGATCCATGAAATGACCGGTCACCAGTACCTCCAAGCCCCAGATAATCGTGGAGGTAACGGCAATGCCGATAATGATTTTTGTCGATAACTTCATCTCTGCTCCATCTGTGTCGCCTCACGCATGGCGGCGGCGACTGACTATTTGTCTGTAACCGGTAGCGAAGTATATCCCGTCAAACAGTGATGGCCTAACAGGCGCGGCATCGCCCCGCCCGTCTCCATGCCCTTTGCCAAACAGATCAATAAAGATAAGAGTGTTCCTGCTGCCCGTAAAACATGCGGCAACAGGAGTGCAGATGTCATTACTTGATACAATCATCGGTGGACCGATCGGCATGGGCATTGATGGCTGGTTGGGATCCACTACAGCCGATCGACCACAGGACGGCGTCAGGCGTCTGGCCGACATGAGTCAGGAAGAGGCTAAAAACGTTTTCATTGTCACACTTTTTTCCATGATGGCAAAAATGGCCAAAGCTGATGGCCGCCTCTCGACTGAAGAGGTTGATCTGGTCAACCATATGGCTCGCTCAAATATTGTCATGGATGCCGAAGATCAGAAAGCTGCTGTGGTGATCTTCAATATTGCCTTGAGCAACAGCTACTCCATTTATAACTACGCGAATCAATACCGCCAGTTGGGTGCCAGCAAGCTGATGTGTGAGATGGCATACCGCTTACTGTTTGCCGTGGCCTTTGCTGATGAAGAGCTCCATCCGGAAGAGGATGCGATTCTCGAGCAGATGCCGGTTCATCTGGGCATCGATCAATCCCGTTACCAGATTATCAGGCAACAGTTTCGAGGTCGAAGCGTCGGCGTTGATGAGTCCTACAACCTGCTTGGTTGCAATCCGGAAAACAGTAATGAAGAGATTACCCATGCCTACAGCACGCTCTGCAGGGAGTATCATCCGGACAAGGCTACAGAAAAAGGACTGCCAATCGATTTCCTGAGGTTTGCAGAACAGCAAATGGAGCAGATCAACGCCGCCTACGAAACCGTCATGGCACGGCGGCGCCACCAATAACGCTTCGGGAAATGCCCCGCTTTCAGGCTTTATCGTTCATCACCTGTACAGATATCGGGGTATCATGAAGAGCGTTCATGGGAAGGCTAGTATTGCAGCCTGAGATCGGTTGCAGCCCGTATGCCCGGCGCTTGCAAAAGCTGGATCAACTGCTTGTTGCAACCGCCCCGCTCTGGCAACCGCACCCGTTCAAAACAGAGCGACCGGCCTGGTGTGAAACACACCCGGAGCTGACCCGCGCACTACTCGGTCTGGATGAAGCGGCTCTTGCGCACTACTCCTCCGACAACGAAGCATTGATCAGATTCATCGCAGGCTTTATACCGCAGCTGGCAGCGATTCCGTCACTGATAGCACTGCCGGCAACAGAGCATAAACAACGCGATGAACCGGCCCCACACCTAGGTACGGGCGTACCCGGCAGAAAGTGGCAACAGATCAGATCTCTCTATCATGCTATGGATGAGCCGCAACACGCCATCACCGAATGGTGTGGCGGCAAAGGCTATCTGGGTCGTCTGCTGTCAATGCAGTGGCAGCAACCTGTCACGACACTCGAGTATAACAGGCTACTGGTGGATGCAGGCAGAGCACTCGCCGATAAATTCAGCGCCAACCAGCAGTTCCAGCTGGTGGATGTATTGCATGATCAGCCCGGCAACTACGTCAGAGATAAGCACACCATCGCACTGCATGCCTGCGGGGATCTTCACCGCGAATTGATCAGCCAGATCATCAGATATCACCCCCCCCGTTTCACCATCGTACCCTGCTGTTACCACCTTGGTCGCGATACAGCCTACACGCCGTTTAATCGCGGCCTGACACTACAGCTTTCAACAGAGGCACTACGCATGGCGGTCAATGAAACCGTTACGGCTCATCACAACGAGATCACAAAACGGAATCAGGATATGGCATGGAAGCTGGGTTTCCAGAAACTGCGCGAAAGACTTACCGGCAACAGTGATTACTACAGCTTCAGACCTGTTCCCAAAGCGTGGTTGCAGGAGGGTTTTAAACTGTACTGCCAGAAACTGTGCGAGCGGGAGCAGTTGCCGCTGCCGACTGCAGTGGATTGGCATGCGTGGGAGAGCTGCGGCTACAAACGCCGGCATGATGTCATGCGGCTGCAACTGTTACGCCACTGCTTTAAACGTGTTTTGGAGCTGTGGCTGATCATGGACATGGCGGTCTATCTGCAAGAGCGCGATTATATGGTGAGCGTCGGCGTTTTTTGCGACAAAACATTGACCCCGCGCAACATCATGATTGAAGGTAGAGCCTTGCCCCTGTCCGGATATAACGGGGCGACAAAGTGAAGCATTATTGTTAATAATAACTCTGCGCCGCGTATGCAGCGGAGTTTCCCGTTCAATATCTAATCAGACGTTCTGGGACTGAAAAAATGCAATATTCGACGCTGCGCCATCGGCATCCAGATAGATCCCTAATCGGGTCTTCAATCCTGTCACATCGGGCACCGACCAGACCACCAGGCCGTTGACAACAATCACCTGATCATCATGCCGGAACTCCATACTAACCTTGCCCCCCATGGCAACCTGCCCTTCGACCAGCATACCGATACCGAACGGTGACACATCATACACCAGATGCACCGGAATCGGGTTACTATCGACAGTGAGCGCCAGCTCCCCGGTCAATCCGTCAACAAACAGTTCCCGATTACCCTTGCGTCGTTCAATCGTCATGGTCATCTCCTGCCTCAGGACCGTTCATTCTCTCCTGCCTCAACGGAGAATAGACTATAAACAGGAATACACAACGGACGGAAAAGAAATCCCCATACATAAACGCTACAGGCATGCAGTGCCTTTTCACCACCATGAATGTTCATTGATGCCGCACGGACTTGCTGCATAATAATAATTCGGTCAGTAAGCAACGCTGCCCGTCGAACGGAGTCGCACAGAAATACCTCGACCACCACAACCGGCCAAGGGGAGTAGTGTCATTTTGCCCTACCGCTCTGCCCCAGGTTTCGAAATCGGTGATCACCAGAGATAACAGCTGGTTATCTTGCTCATCAGATTGAAAGTGAATATCTCTCTCTGGTTGGCGACCGGGCCATAGCGTAAAGAGATGCAGCGGCAGCAGATGTTCTTCTCTGGGATGGCAGTATCCGGCACAGGCTGCATCTGCAAGAGCGCTATTATATGGTGAGCGTGGGCGTGTTTTCGACAGACCATTAACCCCGCGCAATATCATGATTGAAGGCTTGCTCAGCCCACGTTAAACGCAGGTTCGGAACCACTTTGCACAACGGTCGTTATGACAAAAAGCCCCCTGCTTGCGCAAGGGGCTTTTTGATGCCACATCACTCTGTCAGATGATCTGCCTGATCAGCGGAGGCAGGTTCGATTTCTTCCTGTTGATGATATGGTCGATTAATTTCGTTTGTTTGGCTTTATGCCCACTCAAAACAGGTTTAATCACGGTTGTAGTAACCGCCGATTCGGACGCATCGGCAAACTGCCCGCATGTCCTGCGCAGATTCTGACTCAGTGATTTGGAGAGGGTCTGCAGAAATACGATGCCGACGCTGGGACGCTTCGCCATAATATGATCGAAACTTGCGCGTGTGATCTTCAGCAGCGTACAAGGTGTGCGGGCAATCACGGTAGCGGAGCGAGGGAAGCTGTCTACCAGTGCCATCTCACCAACAAGACGTCCCCGGGAGAGCGTTGAAACAGAGATCATCCTGCCGCCCTGTGACTGCTTGAAGACTTCAAGCGTACCGGAAATGACAAAACACATGTAATCGCTCTCTTCACCTTCTCTAAACAGATGCTGCTGCTCATCCAGCCGGGTGATTCTCATATGCGCGGCAATCGCGCCGACCTCTATGTTGTCAAACTTGTCAAACAGCGGAATGGCGCCCGTCATCTCGATAATTTCATCGATCAAAGCTTCAGGCTGTTTAAAAGGACCGAACATAGTGTCTGAAGCGAGGATGTAATCCTGATTCTGACTGCTGTCAGTAATCATATTCTCGTCTATCTGCTCTATAATCTCAGAAATCATGGAAGCAAGCTGCATAGTATATCTCCTGACTTTAATAATTCTGATATTGCTATCGCAAGGAACAAGCCAAACGAAAGAAAATAATAATAATATCTTTTTATATCAAAAAGTTAGGACAAAACAAGCAGGCGGCAACAGTTACCCACAGGCAATAAATACCGCCCTGACAGGGACAATTTTTCCATTGCGATCAAACAGGGACTCAGGAGGCATTAGCCGGGTGGTGTTTCAACTGGAATGCAACAGTGATCATGAGGCAAATGAAATCAGGGTTGCTCCGCCAGCTCGACGCGGTTACGGCCGCTTGCCTTGGCACGGTAAAGCGCGGCATCGGCACGGTTGATCGCTTCAGCCAGTGTCTCCCTGCTCACATCAATGCAGGCAACACCGATGCTGGCCGTGACTTTGATGCTCAGATCGTCGACCATAATATCCAGCGCCTCTATCGCGCACCTGTATCGTTCCGCCAGAACGGCTGCATCGTGCTGATTGGCCTGAGGCAGCAGAAGGACAAACTCTTCGCCGCCAATGCGCCCAATCGTATCCACGGTCCGTGTCATGGCGCGCAGCTGTTCGACTACAGCAACGAGTACGGCATCACCGCCAGCGTGGCCATAGTTGTCGTTGATCAATTTAAACAGATCAAGATCGATCATCACCACAGCAAGCGGCGTGTTATAGCGTCTGGCCCGGTCAAGCTCAGCCTCACCGGATTCTAGGCAGGCACGGCGATTGAGCGCCCCTGTCAGCGCATCCGTCCGCGCCAGAAGCTCCGCGTTCTTCATAGCCTGCTGCAGCGCTGCGGTGCGCTCTGATACCACCCGCTCAAGCGTCTGCTGCTCCAGCTCCAGATGCTCGATATGCGTTAGCTCCATAGCCTCCTTCTCATCCCTGAGCCGGTTAATGCGATCCGCCAGTGCAAACGAAAGCAGTACCCCCTCGATAAAAAAACCGAGTGCCGGTGCAAAACTGGTGGTAAAATCTGAAGGGACAACGCCGGCACTACGCAGCATGGCGATCAGCATCGCCATACTCCAGACACTCCAGCCGAGCACGTAAAAGCGCGCATCCAGCCGACCTTTACGATATTGCCACAAACCGATGAGCGGATAAAAAATCGTGATGATGGCACAGACAAACAGCGACTTCAGCGCATAATCTCGCCAGCCAAGTCCATAACAGAGCAACGCAATCGCGCCTACAACAAAGACCGTGATCAGCAAGCTGTCAATCAGGCGCGACTGGCGCGTACAGAGGAACATGCGTGTAAACTGGGTGGCCAGAACCAGTGTCAGCACCGGAAACAGTATGGGTGAAAAATCCATAAACCAAGTCGTGTCCGGCCAGAGGTAACGCGAGCCAAGGCCGGTCATACTGAGCAGGGTGAACACAGCGGCCAGCACATAAGAGGTATACCAGATATATTCTGGCATGCGCGTGGCATAGCCAATCAACAGGTTATAAAGTACCAGTAACAGGCCAATGCCGATAAAGGCGCCGATAACAAAATAACGGCTGGCATAGTGAAGATAGAACGCTTCCGGCGTCCACAGCTGCAACTGTGTCTCGGCAAGGCCCGGCTTCTGGTAAGAAAAATGGACCCATATCCGCTGTTGCGCACCGGGTAGTGTCACTACCGGGTAGACATTGCTTTCCACGGCAACCGCGCGCGCCAAAAATGGTTCATGGTCACCGGTTGCAAGCGGCTTTGCCCCGTCGAGATAGAAGGTGACATGATCCCACTGTGGATATATTGCTTCGAGAAACCACGACAACGGCGCGCTACCGCTATTTTGCACATCAATGCGCAACCAGAAGTCGGAACTGCTGATGCCCAGGTTACTCTTGCCGTGCGGTAGCGGTGCAAATTTAGAAGCCAGCGGCTCACGTTTCACCTGCTCAGCACTGTAGGTATGGGCTGCATCTTCCAGGTAGCGCACTTCAGCCTGCGTGCTTACCCCATCCATGTCGAATGAGAGGTCGATCAGCGGCTGCGCATGACCGGGTGGTACGCTGACAAACAGCGTAACAAGCAGCAGCAACAGTCCTCCCATATGTGCACACCTCATCGCCGGGCTGCCATTACAATGCATGAGACCGATATTTCAATGTGTGCACTCACATCACACCTCGGCGGCATGCTGTGGGTTGAGCGTGCAGGCAACGAAATGGAGCAGCTCGCCTGTGTCAAAACAAGCGTTATCTACAACGATGACAGGACTGAAAGCCTCCTGTTTCACCGGTGGCTTTGATATGGTTGTAAAATGATCGGATGCATCATTTTCTATCATCCTGCAACTGACGGCGGCCTCTATTGCGTACTTCATGCAACGTTTGCATAAGCATCTCAGCTGTCCGTTTCCGGTGCGCAATCGCGGCCATGAATGCGATATTGCTGCTTGCCTGATGTCTTGGCCACATACATCGCGGTATCGGCCTGCTTAACCAGTTCATCCCCACTACTGCTGTCATCCGGGCCAATGGAGATACCGATACTGCAACCAATATCGCAGGCGATACCGGCTGCCATGGTTGGTAAGCTGAAACGGTCGAGAATTTTCTCGGCCACCTGAACAATAGCGGCATCATTTAACAGGTTTTCCAGAATGATGACAAACTCATCACCGCCAACCCGGGCCACGGTGTCGGCATCGCGAACAAGCTCTGTCAGGCTGTTGGCAATATTACAGAGCAGAGCATCACCCACATCATGACCGTGGTTATCATTGATCGCCTTGAACCCGTCAATATCGATAAACATCAATCCCACTTTATCGTTGTTGCGGCAGGCATGAGCAAGTGCATGCTCCAGCCGGTCGGTAAACAGGGTCCGATTGGGCAGCCCCGTCAGTTGATCGTGATGGGCCATGTGCGACAAGCGTAGCTCGATATCTTTCTGCTCGGAAATATCATTAAAGATACTGACATAATTGGTAATTTCACCGGCATCATTATAGACAGAGGAGATAGACAGCCGTTCCGGATAGACACCGCCGTCCTTACGTTTGTTCCATATCTCACCTGACCACATACCGTCACCCAGCAGCGACTCCCACAAATTGCGGTAGAACTCCGCTGACTGGCGTCCTGATGACAGAATACGCGGATTTTTCCCGATCACCTCATCACGGGCATAACCGGTAATGGCGCAAAAGGCCGGATTGACCAGCAGGATATTTGCCTGATGATCACAGATCATGATGGCATTCGAGTCGCTTTCCATCACCTTGGCGGCCAGTCCAAGCTCCCGTTCGATGCGCTTCTGACGTGTGATATCGCGACCGGCATGAATGATCTGGCAGGCGTTATGTTCGCCGTACTGCATCATCGACACGGTAATCAGCACAGGAATGCCATGCCCGTCCTTGTGCAGAAATTTGCGCTCGATACTTTTTATTTCACCATCTTCAGCCAGCTGTTTCTCTTCCGCTGCGGTCAGTTCAATGCCGCCGTCGATTAACGATTCCAGTGGTTCGCCTTTCAACTCATGATGCTGATAACCGAGCGTTGCCAGCACCGCCGGGTTGGTGAGCTGGATTTTATGCTCTCTGTCTGTAACAAAAAGCATCTCACCCATGGAACTCATGATGGTTTCAAAATATTCACGCGATACGGTCGAATTTTTCAGTGCATCCGTCATGTGGTTGAATGAGTCGCCTAGCTTGCCGATTTCACTCTTGTTGCGCATATTGATGCGGGTCTCCATGTCGCCTGCTGCTATGGCGGCTGTCGCCTCAGTGATCTGCTCCAGTGGAATCAGAATCTGTCTGCGGATAAACAGGAATAGCAGCAGACCGATCAACAGTGCAACCGATACACCGAACACAATGGTATCACGCAGTGCTCTGGAAATGCGCTGCTGGGCATGGGCAACCGAGGTAGTGATGCGCAGGATACCGCGCACCTTTGATTGATCGTAGCCATGGCAACCCATGCACGCGTCACGGGCTCTGATCGGCAGCAGAAAGGTCAGCTTGCCACTGTCCTCATCTAGCTTGCTGAATTCGTGACCGGCTACGGCTTTGGCGAATGCGTCGTTATCCAGATCGGTTATTTTTTTGGCAGGTTCCAGAATTCGGCTGAAATGTTCCTCTCCCATATAGCTGTTCACGGCATGCAGCGTTTCACCGTCGAGAAATGCCTGAGAGTGATCCTTGCGGATCACCTGAACAGTGAGCAATTCCGGACTTCCCGAGATGCGCTCAATCCAGTCGGTCGCATACTCGGCATTACCGGAGAGCATCAGTGTTTGCAGGCTGCGTGAGAGCCCGTCGGCCATGAATGCGGCGCGCTCCACCTCCTCCTGATAGATTGATGTTTTCTGTTTGCTGAATAACAGATACTGGCTGGTGGCAAAGGCGACCAGCAGAACCAGAATCAGCGTGAGCTGAAAACGGGTATTAAGCCGGTTCGCCCAGCTTATTTTGTTGTTAGTGTTGTATGCGCTAGTTGCCAACCAATCTCCCCTTGTTGTCCCTGCGTTAATCTATCGGCAAACCGAATAAAATCATGAGTGCGTCTTCATGGGCAGATCAGTTGGGAACCTGCGTTTCGGCAGGCCTTAAACTCATTGAAATGTAATTCACTTGCAACTGCAATGCGCTGAACGCATGGCGGCACCAGAGTGAGTTAGTTCAGTTGATGAACGCATTCAGGAACTTACGTCGCCATGCAGAGAGGCAATGGCCCCCTGCTTTCACAGAGCGCATTAATTATATTCAGACCACCCACCCGCTACTGTGACTAGGAACTGATCGAATAAGCGGCAATCTTGCTCATAACGGTATACGAGCGTTTTGATTCTTCATGCCACTGATTAAAGGCCTGCTGAATGGCGGCCAACTCCCTTTTTGATGTGGGATTATCCTTGATGGCGAGGCCGCTGTTTTGCAAACAGCGGATCACATCCTTGCCGAGATAAAAGCTCTCCTTGCCCACATTACGCAGGAAACGTTGGCCGGTGTTACCACCCAGCCTTGCGCCGCGCTTCTTCAATAGCTCAAGCAGACCGACCAGATCTGACACGGGCCAGTCGGCAATAAAACGGGCAAAGCTGCCGGTCTCCAGCGCCACATCCTCGATAAACCGGGCATTGGCCCTGACCGAGTTGATTTTCTGGTGATTGCGCACAATGCGCGTATCCGCGCAAATCTCTTCCCAATCCTCCGGTTGAAGTCCCAGAATCGTATTCACCTCAAAGCCATGGAAGACATCTTCAAAGCCCTGCCACTTTTGGTCGATCACCCGCCAGACAAAACCGGCCTGAAAAATACAGCGGGTCATTTCGGCAAGAAAGCGGTCCTCACCCAGCGCCGCCACCGATTCAGGATTGCCAGCTTCAGGCAACAGCATCTCCAGTGCATTCACCCCACCCTTGTGCTCAGCCGCACGCAGGTAGATCTCTTCAAACTTCAACACAGGCTTCCTCCGAATGCGCAGTCACTAATATCGCACGACACCGATCATAAAGATCCTGACAGCAATAGTCATGAGCATCATCGCAATGGAACTGTCACCCTTGCGCGGCCATGCATATTTTCATGGTATGCTTAAACATCCTCAATACTGAAGCTACCTTCCTCAAACAGCCTCAGACAGGCATCTGCCACCACAGTGTCATACAGTATGCCGCGATTCTGCCTGATTTCCGCCAACGCCTTATCCATACCAAGGCCTGCTCTGTATGGCCTGTGGCTTGCCATAGCCTCAACCACATCCGCCACGGCAACAATGCGTGCCTCCAGACAGATCTCCTCGCCCTTCAACCCCTGCGGATAACCCGAGCCGTCCATGCGCTCGTGATGCTGGTAAGCAATATTCGCTATCGGCCATGGAAAACGGATATCCTTCAGTATCTCGAAACCAACGCCGGGATGCTCCTTGATAATCGCATACTCAATATCAGACAGCTTTGCCGGCTTGGTCAGTATTTCAGCCGGCACCTGAATCTTGCCGATGTCATGGATCGTCGCACCCATCCGGATGCCTTCGATCCGGCTTTCATCCAGCCCCATGCTCGCAGCAATAGTGCAGGCGAGGATGGCCACCCGGCGCTGGTGACCAGCCGTATACGGGTCTCTGGCCTCCACTGCCCGGGCAATCGCATTGACAGTTCCGGCAAGACTCTCATGCATCCGGGCCAGATGCTGTTCATTCTGTGCCATCGCGCTGTCGCGCTCCAGCCGTATCCGCAAGGAGTTTACTCCGAAGGCGAGATCGCCGGCCATCTCTTCCAGCAGGTCAACTTCAGCGGAGGTAAATGCATCCACCTCATCAGCATAGACATGCAGGATGCCGAATACCTGACCACTGGCCGTCAGCGGCAGGGCGATGCTGGAGACGTATCCCTGCCGGATCAATTCGTCCTTCCACGACTGGTATTGCGGATCGTTGGCAATATCCCTGGCCAGCTGCGTCTCTCCGGTGCGCACGGCACGCCCGCTGGGGCCAGTTCCATACTCGTCTTCCGCCCAGCGGGGCTGTACCCTGGTAAGCGTTTCTTGCTCGTCGCCGGCGCTCGCCATATGCCTGATGGATTTGGCTGCATCGTGCTGCACATAACCCACCCAGGCCATGCGATAGTAATTCTGTTCGACAATGGCCGTGCATATCGCCTGCAGCAGTGCTTCCTCCTCTGTAGCATGCACCAGTTCGCGGTTCACCGTACTCAGAGCATGCAGCGCACGGTTGGCATGCTCCAGGCTGATCTCGGCCTGTTTGCGTCCGGATATATCCTGCACTGTGCCGGAGGAACGTAACGGCTTACCATCTTCATCATAGACGCTTTCGCCATGTTCGTGGACATATTTGACCCGGCCATCATTCATCAGCAACCGATGCTCGATCTGATACGGCTGCCGGTTACTCAGCGAATCGGTGTAGGCCTTGTTCACCGCCTCCCGGTCCTCCGGATGAATGGCATCGAGAAAGGCCTCATACGAAGCGCCGAATTGTTGCGGATCAATTTCGAAGATGCAGAAGATCTCGTCCGACCAGAAAAGCGCGTCGCTGACCAGATCCAGCTCCCAGCTGCCGATATGCGCCATACGCTGTGCCTCGGCCAGGTTGTGCCGGCTTTCTTTCAGCGTGATCTCGGCCAGCTTGCGCTCGGTAATATCCATGGAAATGCCGAGCAGATGGGTAGGCCTCCCCTCATCGTCGTAGAGACCCACCTTGAATGTATGCAGCCATTTCTCCTGCCCATTGGCCACCCTGATCGGCTCCTCGGGAATCTCCGCAACCTCATGGCTCTCCAGCACAGCCATATCCTTGCCTGAGAAGAACTCGGCCTGCTCCTGCGGAAATAAATCGAAATCGTTCTTGCCGAGCAGATCCTGCCGCGAATACCCCAGCATCTTTTCGCCTGCGCGATTGAACCGTTCGAAACGCAGCTCTTCGGCATTTTTGAGGAACAGCATGGATGGGTATATGCTCCACGATGGAATCCAATAGTTTCTGTGACTGTTTCAGTTCGTCGCCGACACGCTTCTGCTCGGTAATATCGAGGAAGGTCACCACCGCGCCTACGCATTGATCATCCTGCATAACCGGGTAGGACCAGTAGGAAGCAGGGAAGCTGCTGCCGTTCTTGCGCCAGAGCACCTCCTCGTCGATATGAAGCGATTGCCCTTCGCGTATACCTCGATGGGTCGGGCACTCTGCTGCCGGATAAGGCGTGCCGTCGGCGCGGCTGTGATGCACCAGTGCATGCATATCCTTGCCGAGCAGTTCAGCCTCATGCCGGTAACCGAGCAGTTGCATGCAGGCGGCATTGGCGAAGGTGCATTTGCCGTTCAAATCCTGTCCGTAGATGGCATGGGCGATGGAGTTGGCCAGCAGCAGCACCTCGGCTTCGCTCTTTCTGACCGACAGCAGGGCCTGCTGCTGCCGCCGGCTGCCGATCAATATGCCGGCCAGGCCCAGCAGCCAGATGACGCCGTGTCCGGCCAACAGCGTCAGGGTTTCCCGGTTCTCGATGGCCAGCGGCGCATCCACCGGAATGGAAACACTGATGCCGCCGCGAATGTCTCCCGCCTTGTAACCCTGTTGCGCGTGACACTTCAGGCAGGATTTTTCGGTCACCATCGGCTGTATGAAACGGAAGTAGTTTCTGCCATTCTCCATTTTCTCGATGCTGGCCACCTCTTTCTTTCCTCGCTCGAAGGCCGTAAGGGCTTTTACCTCCCAGGGGTCCGCCTTGTTAACGGGATTGATCGGCTTGAGGCTGGCTATATGGCCGCGCAGAGGTGCGTCGTGCCGGTCCATCAACTCGTTCACCTGGCGCGTCATATAGGCCGGGTTCATCAGCGTCAGGTGCTTGCCGGATTTTGTTGTGACATCCCTCTCCGAGATGTGACTAAGATACGGGTTGGGTGGGGTCGACTCCGTTACCGGGACATAAACCCCGCCATGGCTGGTAACCCAGTTGCGGTACTCCATGTCCATGCTATGGATGCCCTTGGCCTGAGCATACATCTCGGCATAAAAAGCCTGCCTGTGCTGCTCAAGGCTGAAATAAACAGAAGCCGCGACGGCACACGTCCAAGCCAGCATGAGAATCAGCATATAGCGCCCGATGCGCTGCAATTGGCCGTTTGAACGGAGGTTTTTATTCACCACACCATTTTAGCGCAAGAGGATGAATAGTAACAGGTATTCCACAACATCTTCTGCCACAACAGGTAGATATTACCCATCTATCCGGTTACGAATAAGGAGTGCGTATCTGCGTAAGATCAGACTGTATCTGCAACCAGAGCCATCTGTGGTAGCGCAAAAAAATGCACGGGAGCAGTTATTTATCGGCCAAGGGAAAAAACAAAAAGCCCCCTGCTTTCGCAGAGGGCTTTGGTGTATAGTGTCGGGGCAGAGCTTATCCCTGACTCTTTTCAAACTCCTGCATCCAGGCAACCAGCGCATCCACACCCTCTTCCGGCATGGCGTTGTAGATACTCGCGCGCATACCACCGACGGAGCGATGGCCCTTCAGGGTCACCAGCCCGCGCTCGACCGCACCGGCAAGAAAAGCAGCGTCCAGATCGGCATCGGCCAGTGTGAACGGTACATTCATCCATGAGCGTGCATTAATAGCTACCGGGCTGCCGTAGAAATCGCTGGCATCAATTGCGGCATAGAGTTTGTCAGCCTTGCGCTTGTTGAGCACAGCCATCGCCTCAAGTCCGCCCTGCTCCTGGAGCCACTCGAAGACGAGACCGGCCACATACCAGCTGTAGCTCGCAGGTGTATTGTACATCGAATCATTTTCCGCATGGACGGCGTAATTGAACATGGTGGGCGTAATGTCTGACGCCTTACCCAGCAGATCATCGCGAATAATCACAATGCACAGGCCAGCAGGGCCGATATTTTTCTGCGCGCCGGCATAGATCATGCCGAATCTGGAGACATCAATCGGACGCGAAAGGATGGTGGAAGACAAGTCCGCAATCAGAGGCACATCACCCGTCTCCGGAATATAATCGAACTCAACGCCGCCGATGGTCTCGTTCGGCGTGTAGTGCACATAGGCCGCATCGGGATTGAGCTTCAGCTCAGCCTGCGTAGGTACGGTGGTAAAACCGTTACCAGAAGTATCAGCAGCGATATTCACAGTGATATAGCGTTTGGCCTCGGCAATCGCCTTCTTCGACCACATGCCTGTATTGATATAATCGGCACTCTGTTTATCGCCCATCAGGTTCAGCGGAATCGCTGCGAACTGGGACGAAGCGCCGCCCTGCAGGAAAAGCACCTTGTAGTTATCGGGGATCGACATCACATCGCGCAGGTCTTTCTCAGCCTTTGCTGCAATGGACATGTACTCTTTGCCACGATGGCTCATCTCCATCACCGACATACCCGAGCCGTTCCAATCCAGCATTTCGTGCAATGCACGCTCGATCACGGGGGTTGGCAGCATTGCCGGACCTGCACTGAAATTAAACTTTCTAGCCATGGTTACATCCTTTTTGGGGCAAATTAAGGGGAGACACGATCTGTTTCCCCTCCGATTTTTTTCGACGCGGGGAAGATACTCCGGCAATGACGATTCCTCAATGAGTGAAATAATAAAAGTCCCTACTTTCACATAAAGCGTTAAATCAGCTATCAAGCCTGACAGATGGGCGTGCATGGCCCTTGAATGACTTTTGGGCTATTGAGTGATTCAAGCAACGCAATAACGCATCCAAAACCCCGCGAAGACCCCGCTAATCAACCACTCTTGCCTATGCCTGGCCATGCTTGTTATCCTGTGCCGGAATAAGGGTATATGCAGCTACATCTCAAGGATAAAACACCAAATGAAAGTCCAAACCAATGTGAAAAGTAGCGCATCAGAGCCATTACCTGCAGCAGAGACAGCGCCGGGCGGCAAGGCAGAGCAGGATGCTCAATATTTTGAGACCGTGATCATCGGTACAGGCTTTTCAGGGTTGCTGGCGGCTATCCGTTTACAAAAAAAGCATTTTAATGATTTTGTCCTGTTGGAAAGAAGCGCTGAGTTAGGCGGAACCTGGCAGATCAACTCCTACCCGGGTGCTGAGGTGGATATTCCAACCAGCCTCTACTCCATCTCCTTCGTCCCCTACCCGTTCAGGAAAACCTTTGCCCCGCAAAGCGAGCTACTCGCATATACGAACCATATCATTGATAAGTACGACCTGAGAAAAAAGGCAAAAACGAACCAGACAGTCACCAGCCTCACTTATGACGAGAACGCTTGTTTGTGGCATGTAGAGACCGCGTCGGGCGAGCGTTACACTGCCCGCTTTATTATCGACACCAGTGGTGTGCTGGCGAATCCGCATGTGCCCGATATTAAAGGGGCGGAAACCTTCAAGGGCGCGCAATTCCACGCCGGCCACTGGGATCATAGTGTCTCTTATGAGGGCAAACGTGTCGGCGTTATCGGCTCAGGATCTTCAGGGGCACAGATCGTGCCGGCCCTTGCCGACAAGGTTGAGCGCTTAACCCTGTTCATGGGTAAGGCACAGTGGGTACTTCCGCGTTCAGACCGGCATTACTCGGCTCTGGAGCGTTACGTTCGCACGCTGCCGGGCATCCGCCACCTCATCCGTTTACTCGTCTTTATCTTTTATGACATCCGCTTTATTGCCTTTCGCCGCTATCCCGGGATCTCAAAGCTCAGCCTGCTGATGAAAAACTATTACCGCAAAAGGCAACAGGAGCATCTCGAAAAATACATTAAAGATGACAAGTTGCGTCAGCACATGATGCCCGATTATGAATTAGGCAGCCGGCGCGTCATTCCGACCAATACATATCTGCCAGCGCTGGCCAAAGAAAATGTCGATGTGGATATCAGCGGCATTGCATGCATCACGCCCCAGGGCATTACAACAAAGGATGGTAAAGAGATAGCTCTGGATATCATCGTCTACGCCACCGGATATTACGCCTATACGAACATGAAAAAAGCACTGACATTTCAGGTCTATGGCCTGGGTGGCCGCAACCTCAACAGTGAATGGGAAAATAAAATGGCCTCCTATAAAGGCATCACCGTTTCCGGTTACCCCAAATATTTTAAAGTGAACGGCCCGAACACAGGCTCCGGTCACAGCTCGCAAATGTCTTATATGCAGGTGGCGACCGATTATATCGTGCAAGCCATAAGTGCTGTAAAACAGGATAAAAGCATCAAAGCCATCGATGCCAAACAGCATCTTCAGGATGCATACGTCGCAGGGATGAGGCAAAAGATGCAAAAGACAGTCTGGCAAAATGCCACTGTCACCGCCTTCTACAGAAAGAACATGAGCGAAGAGGTCACCAGCCTGTCGCCTGAACCGGTAACCGGGTTTATCTTTTCACGTCGTAGGTTTCACTTGAGCGATTATCATTTATTAAAGTAACGGAGCAGTTATGGGAGAGCCCGCTGCTTACACAGGTGGCTTTGACGTATTAGCCCCGAATGTTTGAATGAGCGTAGATAAGGATTGGTTGTCAGGAGTTCTGAAAAAATTATCTGTGCCCCGTCACTTACCAATCAGCCCATCCCATATCTCGCAACATTGTACCTACACATAATACAGCAAGCTCAGCATCTTGTTCACGAATCGGGTGAATAGTCCCTCGTTTTTCTTGTTCTGCATGTTTTGCACGCGAATGAAGGCGCTGTGGAATTTCTGCAGCACACGCTAAAACTCTGTTTCCATTTGGAGAGCTACTATCAGATAATCGCTTCACTAATGGCCCCAGGTCTTTTCCCTTAGCACCCTCATCACCACCTTTCTGAAGATATGCACTCAATATCGCCGATGCAGCTTCGCGAGAACGATCTACCACAGACTCAACCCCTGCCCTTTGAAAATCATTCTCCAGTGCTTCCAGCTTCTCAATAATGTTTGACCTTGCACTTTCAGGAACCTGATCCAATCGTAACCTTGGAAGAACTCCAATACTTTGCCTTGCCTTAAGTGTAACCAATTCTTCGCCTGTATAGATTGTCTCAACATTAACCACAGCCCAAGGGGTCACCGTTTCATTGCGACCAATACAATAACTACCAACAACTGATCTTCGGATGCCTTTTGTAGTTCCGTGGTAAGCATATAAGACTGATACGAATATGCGGCTTTCTTCGCCAAATCAGGTTCATATATATCCACCTCAGTAGGATTAGCTCTTACTGGTGGTGCAATAAGAATCCGCCAAGATGAATAATCAGGCTGCGTAGCCTCTTGAATGTAAAAACGCCCCCGTCTTATCTTAGAGGCAGGATCATACGAATCTTCTCGAAACAGGTACTTAGCAGCATGCCAACTATCAAATGGAACAGATGGCAATGTCGAATTCGAGGCCAAACCAAATGCTGTTGGTGACAAAATCGGTTCAGGCCAAAGCGCACGCGCTCCATGCTTACTTCTTCCCTCATAAATAAGAAAAGATTGCGTATCAATTCCAAGGTAGATCATAAATTCTGATATTCCTCCCAGCTAGCTTCCCCAAGGAGGATAAACAATATTTTGTAAACCTTCAAAGAAATAGAAAGAATGGCCCCTGCACCCGCAGAGTGCCTTCAGATATAGGAGGCTTTATTCCCGGATTTCATCCCTCCCATTGATCCGTTTGCAGAAATTACGGAGAGACACATACCGAACACAAATCCCAGTAAATAGAAAATCCAGTGCGGTGATAATGTCAGCCCGAAAAATTCGCACATTGCCTACCAGCTCACCCAGCACCCCTGCTGAAACAGCAGCCAACGCCGCTGTGTTTTCCAGAAGTGCTGCCATCATCCGGTTCAGCCAGCAGATGCTTCGCAACCTTTGCCCCCAGCGCCTGCCTGGCGGTACGCTTACGCTGCCTCGCCTCCGGCAGTGACATACCCAGATGCGGCACACCACGCTCTTTGGCCAGGCGGGTCTGCTTTTTCCTTTCCTCAAGGCGACTGCGCTTGTCCGCGGTCAGAACATCATGACAGCGCTCACAGCAGACGCCCTCTTCATAATGTTCAGACTGCTTATCGGCCTCAGCCAATGGCCAGCGGCAACCTCGGCAGAGTACATAATCACCCTCTTTCAAGGCATGCTTCACAGTTACCCGGTCATCGAAGACGAAGCACTCACCCTGCCACAAACTCTCATCTTCAGGCACCTCTTCGAGATATTTCAGAATGCCGCCCTTCAGATGAAACACCTCTTCATAACCCTGCTGCAACATATAGGCCGAAGCTTTTTCACAGCGGATACCGCCGGTACAGAACATCGCCACTTTTTTATGTTTCAGCGGATCGCAATGGGCCTGCACATAATCGGGAAACTGGCGGAAAGAGGTCGTATTCGGATCCAGCGCACCTTTGAATGTGCCGATCTCATATTCGTAATCATTGCGCGTATCAATCACCAGCACATCAGGATCAGCGATTACGGCATTCCACGCTTGCGGCTCAACATAGGTACCCACACATTCAGTCGGTGACACCCCTTCCACGCCGAGCGTAACGATCTCCTTTTTCAGTTTCACCTTCATGCGATAAAACGGCCATGTCGTGGCCGCCGACTCTTTATGTTCGAGTCCCTGCAGACGCGCATCACTGCGCAGGTGAACAAGCAGCGCATCGATATCTTCACGTGAACCTGCCACCGTGCCATTGATGCCTTCGTCGGCCAGCAACAGTGAGCCCTTAATGCCGTGTCCGATACAAAACTGCTGCAATGGTTCACGCATGGCCCGGTAATGATCCAGTTTGGCAAAGTGATAGAGTGCTGCAACGATGATTTTCAAATGCTCTCCGGATGACTGTTTATAGATGCGCATGTGAAGCATGTGTGTGCTCACACCTTACGCAATATATGTCGTGGCACAGGCTGACCCAGCCCCTGTTTTTATGAAAGCTTTAGCATGTGCGCGGCAAAAGCTGCTCCGCATGCATCAGTGCCGGATGGATTGGGGCAAGATCGCTTTATTTATGTAAGCCGCGAAGCCGGGCTGCCAGCGCCGGAGCAAAGAGCATAAACAGCAGGCCCAGAGGCATCAATCCGCCTTCCGCCATATTGTAATCTGAAAACATACGCTGCCGGGAATAACCGAGTGCTGCACCGAGACTGAATTCAAAGAGAACGATCAACACGACCCAGAGCAGCCCGACTATGAACTGCGCCCCGAACGATCTGGCATTGATCCAGCGAACAGAACCCCACGCAATGGCGAAGATGATCGCAGAGCCGATCAATACGCCAAGCTGGCGCGCAGCTAGCTCTCCTGTCAGCGGAACAATATAGAGCTGCCGGATGATGCCATGCATGGATTCGGCAATGACAATCAGAACCCATACCACCAGGACCCTGGACCAGCACAGATCACAACTGCTCCTCAAATGACCTGTTTGCAACGTCAAACCTGTTAATCCGGGCGGCCCAAATGGGTGATATCGGTTAAAAATCCGTACTCATTGGCGCCGAGCCGGGCAACGGGATCAAGCTTCAGGGCATCAACTTTGATGCGTCCGTTTTCTAGCACGTCCGCCACTGTATCATCGATAAACATCTGCTTGATCTGGACAAACAACAGGCTTTGCGGCCCTGCCCCGATCTCCCTGATCTCATAGAGTGCGCAACCGTAAGCTACCTTGGCATCGGCCAGGCGTGGCAAAACAAAATCTCCAAAGGGCTGCACAGACAAGCCCAGCTCTGCCACTTCGGAAACATCATCGGCCAGGGTGGCGCTGCTGGCATTCATGGCCTCCAGCATGGGACGATCAGGGATATGGATAACGCAAAACCCGCTACGCTCCAGATTGATGCGGGTATCCTTGAATCCCCCTGTGGGTTTCAGGCCAAGCGACAGCATCAACAACGGTGGTTCGGAACATACGGCGGTAAAAAAGGAGAAGGGAGCAAGGTTGTAGCTGCCGTTCGCGTGCTCAGTCAGCACCCATGCAATCGGTCGCGGCATCAGGGTCTGAATGGTTTGGAAGTAGCGTTGTCCGCTCTCTATAGCTGAAAAATCAACAATCAAAATATCGTTCCCCTATCGCATACCACCCCATCAACGCGCATCGCTGCCTGCCCTTACCTGCCCCGACAGCTATCCATGTTGATGGCGCTTGGGCAGCACCCAGTTCGGGCGCATGAAATGGCAGGTATAACCGTCCGGATCATGCAGCAGATAATCCTGATGCTCGGCTTCCGCTTCCCAGAAATCGCCCGCGGCGGCAACTTCCGTCACAACCTTCCCGGGCCACAAGTTGCTCGCTTCGACATCGGCAATGGTGTCGAGAGCGACCGCTTTCTGTGCCGCATCGACATAATAGATGGCCGAGCGATACGATAAGCCGCGATCATTTCCCTGACGATTCGGTGTCGTGGGATCGTGAATCTGGAAAAAGAATTCCAGTAGAGCCACTTGCAAAAGCCTGAGTAAAATTGAATGTCAGCGCCTGAGCCGTTGGATTAATCGTTTTAATTATCGCTCTCCCT
>PFXI01000101.1 GCA_002791575.1 Zetaproteobacteria bacterium CG_4_9_14_3_um_filter_54_145
TTACCTGTTGATTGGTGATGAGCCACCGACGGACGAAGTGCGTTACCATGAAATTCCTGCGCCGGTATTCACGCTGCCGCTGGGTACGAGTAACGGCAACACGAAAGCGGCATTCCAGCAAATGGCCGATACAACCGGCGGACGCATGCTGGAGTTGAAGTTCCAGTAACTTATCAATGATGTGGAGAGGGATCTGCAGTTGATACAGCTTGACCATGGTAATGATAATGATTATCGTTCCATCCATGATAAGATTGACAGCACAGAGACAAGCGATTCTCGATATGATTAATACATCCGAACGACACTGGGATGCGGACGAATTGGCCCGCTCGCTCTCCGATAGTGGACAGTCGATCGGTATTGCAACGGTCTACCGCGGCCTGGCTACGCTGGAAGAGGCCGGGTTGATTGAATCCATCCAGCTGGCGGATAAAAAACGCTATGAGCGGGCCGATAAGGCGCATCATGATCATATGATCTGTACAGCCTGTGGCAGCATTGAAGAGTTTGCTCATGCCACGATTGAATCATTGCAATTGAGTGTCGCTGCCGAAAAGGGATTTGCGGTGAGCGGCCATCAGCTGGTGATGTTTGGTTTGTGCAGAAAATGCACGCAGGGAGAACAGAAATGATTGCATCAATGGTGATTGTATTCAGGGAAATGCTTGAGATGGTGCTGGTGGTCGGTGTGCTGCTGGCCGCCACGCGCAGCCTGACCGGTTCGCGGCTGTGGATCGCTTTGGGAAGTGGTGCAGGCTTGCTCGGAGCCGCCTTTTTTGGTGTGTTTATGGAGCAGATGGAGTCCTCTTTCGGTGGTGATGGTGAGTTTCTGTTCAATGCTATACTGCTGTTGATGGCTTCTACACTGATTGCCTGGACGGTGTTGTGGATGAGCCGGCATGGTCGTGAAGCAGGTCAGCGTATGCAGCAGGTTGGCCAGTCAGTGGGGAGTGGTGAGTTGCCGTTTCTGTCGCTGGCTGTAGTTGCGATGGCCGCCGTGATGCGTGAGGGGTCCGAGGCTGTGTTTTTCCTGTTTGGTGCAGCGCAAGGCGTTGCCGATGATAGTGGCAGCATGTTGCTCGGAGGCAGTATGGGGGCAGTTGCCGCGATTGCACTGGGTGTACTGCTCTATCTGGGAATGATCCGCATACCGATGAAGTCACTGTTTGGTGTCGTTGGCTGGATGTTGATGTTGCTGGCAGCCGGCATGGCCTCGCAGGCCGCCTGGAATCTGGTAGCGATCGAGTGGTTGCCTGCGATAATTGATCCACTATGGAATTCCGCGGCACTATTATCTCAGGAGAGTTTGCCGGGCGAGCTGCTGCATGTACTGGTCGGTTATGATGAAGCGCCGAGTGCCATGCAGGTCATTGTTTTCGTATTGTCACTGGCCGTGATGAGTGTGCTCTACTATCGGTTGCAAGCCCCATCACAGACCACGTCCCACCCCCAAACGGCCTGAATCCAGGGGTGGATCTGACGCTTTGACTAACTTGCGGCCGGCTGGATCATCTGCATCAAGGCTTCAGCCGTGGTGATCTGAAAGTCACCGGGTTGCAAACCGGTTTGCGCCAGTGACATGACTCCGATATGGCTGCGTTGCAGCGCTGTGACATGGTTGCCTGCGGCAACAAACATGCGGCGTACCTGATGGTAGCGTCCTTCATGCAGGGTCAGCGATGCCTCTGTGGGGGAGTGGATGATCAACTCCGCGGGCAGGCATGGACGGTCATCATTTTCCAGCAGTAGCGTGCCTGCTGCAAAGATATCCACCTCTGCTCCCTGTAGCGGTTCGGCCAGTGTGACATGGTATGTTTTGCTGATATGTTTCTTCGGACTGGTTAAGCAGTGGTTCAATTGACCGTCATCGGTGACGATCAACAGGCCGGAAGTATCCTTGTCCAGACGTCCGACCGGGGAAAAGGGCGGTTTTCTGTCCAGCCAGCGTGCAGGAAAATCATCATAGATCAGGCCCCCCTGCTCCTTGCGCGAGCAGACCGCGCCCAGTGGCTTATGATAAATGATGGTTAACCCGTTCGGCTGGTCCAGCGGCTCATTCTCAAGCCGTACCGTAGATGCTCGTACTTTCTGAGCCGGTGATGTGGCCCGTTCACCCTCTACCGTGATCCAGCCTGCCCTGATCCAGTGGGCTACATCTTTGCGGGCACCGTAACCGAGGTTGGATAGCAGCTTGTCCAGTCTTTCTGATTTTTCCTGAACGCTCATGCATAGCTCCTTGGGGCGGGGAATAGGGTCGGGCATCATGTCGCCTGCTGTAGTAGCAGTCCAGCAAGACAGGGACGATCACCTTCCCGCTGCTGATGAATTGGAATCAGGCGCTAGAGTATCGGCAGCAACAGATATGACCACAGAGAACAGAGAGGGAAGATAATATCATTGGGTATGGTTGATGCTCAACGTGGTAGTAAATGCCCGGAGTGGTATGCGCAGGTACCACACAAAACAGATATTGTTTTTCCACAGCCTGTGCTGTGATACATTGGTTGTTGTGTATGGATACAGGAGTAACAATGAATAAGAAGATGATCCGCATAGAAGGTGCGCGGGTGCACAACCTGAAAAATATCTCCCTGAATATACCGCGTGATAAGCTGGTGGTGATTACAGGTGTATCAGGTTCCGGCAAGTCCAGTCTGGCCTTTGATACGCTATATGCCGAGGGGCAACGCCGTTATGTGGAGTCACTCTCAGCCTATGCCCGCCAGTTTCTCGGTATGATGGAGCGCCCGGATGTCGATGCTATCGACGGCTTGTCACCGGCAATTTCCATTGAGCAGAAGACCACCAGCCGCAACCCGCGCTCTACTGTCGGTACAATTACCGAGGTCTATGATTACCTGCGCCTGTTATTCGCCCGTATCGGGCAGCCCTTCTGTTATAGCTGCAGCAAGCCGATTACCTCGCAGCCAGCCAGTGTGATTATCGATCAGCTGGAGAAGCTTAAGGAAGGCACGAAGCTGCAGCTATTGGCGCCGATTGCGCGCGGACGAAAAGGTGAGTTTCGCAAGGAGTTGGAAAAAGCTGCTAAAGACGGGTTTGTGCGTGTACGTATTAATGGAGAAGTGATGGCGTTGGAAGATGCGCCGGTCTTGCACAAGAACATCAAGCACAATATCGAGCTGGTGGTGGATCGCCTGATTGCGCGCGATGGTATGCGTACCCGTCTGGCGGATTCGGTTGAGACGGCGCTGCGTTATGGTGAGGGGCTGATGATTGCGCTGGTTGAAGTCGATGATGGCAGCGTTGATGAGCAGGTGTTTTCCGAGCGTTTTGCCTGCGCCGATTGTGGTATCTCCTATCCTGAAATCGAGCCGCGTCTGTTCTCATTCAATTCACCTGCCGGCGCCTGCCCATCCTGTGACGGGCTGGGAACCAGTACGGTCTTTGATCCGAGTCTGGTTGTGCCCGATGCAGTGCTTAGTCTGGCCGATGGTGCGATCGAGCCCTGGGCCGGTCGCGAAACCTATATGTACAGACAGACGCTCGATGCGGTTGCCGAAGCTGTCGGTGTCGATATGCATGTGTCATTTGCTCAGCTACCGGAAGAGGCCAGGGCGGTATTCCTCTATGGCAGCGGCAGAAAGAGTATTCGCTTTGTCTATCAGACACCGGGTCAGGACCGCATGGTTGAGCGCCCGTTTGAAGGGGTTATTCCGAATCTGGAACGGCGATATCGTGAAACCACATCGGAAGATGTGCGCGAGGCGCTGGCAAAATATATCAATGCAATTGCCTGCCCCGTCTGCGCCGGCTCACGCCTGAACCGCGCGGCGCGGCATGTGCGCGTGGATGGCATCAGTCTGCCCGAGTTGGTGGCCATGCCGTTACGCAGCATGCATGCGTGGGCCGGTACGTTGAATCTCTCAGCACAGCAGCGGGTGATTGCTGACAAGGTGCTGGAAGAGGTGAGGGCACGTTTGGGCTTTATGATTGAAGTGGGCCTCGATTACCTGAGTCTGGAGCGTACGGCAGGTACCTTGTCGGGCGGGGAGGCGCAGCGTATCCGGTTGGCCACGCAGATCGGCTCCGCGCTGGTGGGGGTGCTGTATATTCTCGATGAGCCGTCAATCGGCCTGCATCAGCGCGATAATGACCGACTGTTGGCTACATTGAAGCGGCTGCGTGATCTGGGGAATTCGGTGGTAGTGGTCGAACATGACGAGGATGCTATTCGCCATGCTGACTGGATTATCGATATGGGGCCGGCAGCCGGTGAGCATGGTGGCGAGGTGGTCGCGGAGGGATCTCTGGATGATATTCTAAAGGCGGATACGCTGACTTCTGACTACCTGTCCGGCCGCAAATGCATCGCTCTGCCCAGACGGCGCAAGATCAGTAAGAAAACACCGATGATCGGTGTGCAGGGGGCCTGCGAGCATAATCTGAAAGGGGTAACCGCACTGTTTCCGATCGGTCGGTTTTCCTGTGTTACCGGCGTTTCCGGCTCCGGCAAGTCGACGCTGACCAATGATACCCTGTTTCGCGCCTTTGCCCGCGCCCGCGGCCTGAAGACCGAGCGCGTCGGCGCCCATTCCCAACTTGTTGGCGTTGATCTGGTGGATAAAATCATTGATATCGATCAGAGCCCGATCGGCCGTACACCGCGATCAAATCCGGCGACCTATAGCGGTATCTTCACGCCGATTCGCGAGCTGTTTGCCCAGGTACCCGAGTCTCGTGCGCGTGCCTACAAGCCGGGACGATTCTCTTTCAATGTCAAAGGCGGGCGATGTGAGGCCTGTCAGGGCGATGGCATTATCAAGGTGGAGATGCACTTTCTGCCGGATGTCTATGTGCACTGCGAGTCATGTCAGGGTAAACGCTATAATCGCGAAACGCTCGATGTCCGCTACAAGGGTAAAAACATCGATGATGTACTACAGATGACAGTGGATGAGGCACTGCTCTTTTTTGCCGCTATTCCGGCACTGAAGAACCGTCTCTCCACATTGACGCAGGTGGGGCTGGGTTATATCAAGCTCGGTCAATCGGCGACAACCCTGTCAGGCGGTGAAGCCCAGCGCGTCAAATTATCAAAGGAATTGGCACGTCGCGCTACCGGCGATACCCTCTATATTCTCGATGAGCCGACGACGGGACTGCATTTTCATGATGTGGCCAAACTGCTTGATGTATTGCATGCACTGGTAGAGCGCGGTAACACCGTGATTGTTATCGAACATAATCTCGATGTGATTAAAACAGCCGACTGGATTGTCGATCTCGGCCCGGATGGCGGAGATCGGGGTGGAAATATTGTCATTGCAGGTACGCCGGAGCAGGTGGCTGCATGCGAAGCCTCCTTTACCGGCCAATATTTGCACCGGATGCTGGCAGGTACATGAAGAATATTTAACGCTTTATTCACGCTCGCATCAGGGGTGATAGCTACAGTTATGGGTGTCTGGCGCCATTCCTCCCTCCCCTCCCTAGTGTTTTGCGTCAGATACTAGGCTCCGGCATATGCCGGAGCCTTTTTATTTGCTCCCCGGCCGTGCTCTTCTGCATGGCGATTGATTGAATTTTAAATTTCTGTTCTCCTCTCCTGATCATGGCTCTCTTGGTATTCGCCATCGCTTGCTGATCAGCGCAGAGATCAGTGATTTAAGCCCTGCCAGCAGATACGCTTCTTCCACCTGTTGATTACCCATCGAACTGCTTTCATTCTGCTGTTACACTCCGGCGGTGATGATGTATTGGATGCGTTCCGGGTGGGTAGGGACTCTGCTGTTGATGGCGGGGTTGCTTTTGTTTGTACGGCCGGCTGTTGCTGCGGATGAAGCAGGGAGCTTACAGGTACGTGCCGATGAGCAGGTGGTTCAGTGTACCGCTGAGTTAGGCACGCAAAGTAAAGCTATAGCAATGGCATTAAAAGACGGTATTGATGCAGCTACGACATGGCATATTCAGGTGGCCAGAGTGCGTGAATACTGGCTCAACGACGGCATTGCCGACATTACGGTGATCCGGCGAGTGGAACCGGACCTGCTCTCACGCAGCTGGCAGCTTGTTGACGATGCTAGTGGTATTTCTCAGCGCGTCTACAATCTGGATGACGCGGTTCGTTTTCTATCCCGGCTGGAGCTGTTTCCGGTTCTGGACCGGAGCCTACTGGATTCGACGATGCCCTATCGTATGACCGTGAAAGTTGAAGTGCATCACGGTGAGATAAAGGCCGCCTGGTGGTCTAGCATCTGGCATCCGGCTCAGGCAATTATGCAGCAGGATTTTAAGTTGCAGTGAGGCGCCCTGATGTGATGCGGCTGGTGCCGTTGTTTATGGCAGCGGTATTGATTTTTGTAACTGTCCTGGTGTGGCCTTCTGCCGACGGCGATGTGGGCATTCTCGGCTGGATCAATGTCACGGTAATGCTTGTGCTATCGCTGCTTCTGCTGCGCTACGGTATGCGATTGCTGCGTGAACGCACAGAGCCCAAGCCCGGTTCTCGACTGCGCGCCAAACTGGTTGTAGGACTGGTTGGTCTGTTGCTGGTGCCGGCGATGGTGATTCAGCTGGCGGCCAGCCAGATGGTGGAGCGGGGCATGGATGTCTGGTTCGATGTGCGTGTGGATACCCTGTTGGATCGCGCGCTGAATCTGGCACAGGGCTTCTATGAGCGTCTGGAAAAGGATATGAAGCGCAGCCTGCTCGGCTATATCAGTGACGGGGTTTTGGTTGCGGCTGTTGGCGGCAATATGGAATACCTTGCCACCACGGCATACCTGACGGAAATCAGGGAGAGAGAGGGCTGGCAAAAAGCGGAGCTGTTTGACCTGAATGAGCGACAGCTGGGCGGCGTACAGGTAGGCGAACTCAGCGCACTTGAGCCGGAGCCATTGAGTGATGCAGCCCGGCTCTCCATGCGTCTGGGGCGCGTAGCTACTGAATTGAAAACAGGTGCAGACGGGGAAGTGGCCGTTGGTTATGCCCCGCTGATCGGGACGACTTCGGTGGTAGGCTTACTGCGCGTGGAGATGAAGTTGCCTGCTGGTGTGATCCAGAATGCCCGATCAGTAGAGTCCGATTACCGCAATTATCGCCAGCTGGAACATAACAGGCAGGCGATTGCGCAGACATTTACCCATGTGATTCTGTTTGTCACACTGGCTGTGCTGTTGCTTGCCGGCCTCATCGGGCTGCTATTTGCCCGAAGGCTGACAGCGCCGATCGGAGATCTAGCGCATGCGCTGCACCGTGTGACCGAAGGGGATCTGGATGTTGTGCTTGATGAAATGTCTCAGGATGAACTGGGCTCGTTGGTCCGGTCATTTAACGAGATGACCAGTCGATTGCGTCATCATGCCGGTGCGATTGAGCAGGGACAGCAGGATCTGACCAAGGCGCTGGACAAGAGTCGTCAGCGCCAGTTCGTGCTGGAGTCGTTGCTGGCCAATCTGCACACAGGCGTGCTGCTGGTCGATGGCAGCGGGCGCGTGCGACTGCTTAATCAGGCCGTGCGGGATATTCTGCACCTGCCGGTCAACTGGGTACCGAGTGTGGACCTGTTGCAGGCCAGTCAGGGTAATTTACAGGATATCGGCGATTTTTATAATGAACTGAAACATCAGCAGGAAGAGCATCTGCAGCGTGAATTCGATATCAGCCTGCCTGACAGCAGACTGGTGCATGTGCTGGCACGAGGTGCCCGCCTCAATGCCAGTGCTTCCGACTTCTCCGGTTATCTGCTGGTGATAGACGATATTTCGGAGTTGGCCGAAGCGCAGCGAAACAAGGCCTGGGCGGAGGTTGCGCGGCGGCTGGCGCATGAAATCAAAAATCCCCTCACGCCGATCAAATTGTCAGCCGAGCGTTTGCAGCGGCGGTTCCGCGCTCAGGTGGATAATCACCAGGTGTTTGATGCCTGTACGCAGGCCATTATTGCCCAGGTAGAGCGACTGCAGCGCCTGATTGCCGATTTCTCTACGCTGGCTCGCATGCCGCAGCCGAAAATTCGGGATGTGTCGGTGAATGTGCTGTTGCGGGAAATGAAGGACCTGTTTCACGGCTATCGCCGCATTGAAGTGCGTTTCTGTGATGAGCAGTGGCGGTGCGCGTGTGATCCTGACCAGGTGAGGCAGGTACTGATCAATTTGATGGATAATGCTGTTTCGGCCAGCGACGATGGGGTCTCGATCCGTCTGTATGCGTCACTTTCAGATGCATGGGTGGAGTGGCATGTTGAAGATGATGGCGATGGTATTGACGAGGCGGCTGCATCCAGATTGTTTGAAGCCTATTATTCGACCAAGGCCAGTGGGTCGGGGCTGGGACTGGCGATAGCCAAGCGTATCGCTGAAGATCATCATGGCGAGTTGCTGCTTGTTTCGACGGCGGCACCTACACACTTTTGTTTGCGCTTGCCGCGATACGCGGCTGAGGAGGGGGCATGACATCACGCATCATGATTGTTGATGATGAGCAGGCGATTCGTGAGTCTCTGCAAGGTCTGTTTGAAGATGAAGAGTATCTGGTTGTTTGTGCGGCCTCCGGAGAAGAGGCGATTGCGCGCTTGCGCAAGCAGGCTGTGGATTGTGTGTTGCTGGATATCTGGATGCCGGGCATTGATGGTCTGGAGACGCTCAGCCGTATTCATCAGTATGACGCCGGCTTGCCGGTGATTATGATGAGCGGCCATGCCACGATAGATACAGCTGTACGGGCGACCCGTCAGGGCGCGTTTGATTTTGTCGAAAAACCGCTCTCTTTTGACCGCTTGGCGATCTTGGCGCGCAATGCTGTTCAGAAGCGGCGACTGGAGCAGGAAAACGTCGATCTCAAACGCAAGGATCCGCTGCAACAGAGCAGGCAGGAGTTGATTGGTGACAGCAAGGCCATTGTCGAAGCGAGAAAGCTGATCGGGCGTGTCGCACTGTCTGATTCACCGGTACTGATACTGGGTGAGCACGGTACAGGCAAAGCCGTGGCGGCCAGGCTACTGCATGCATCATCCCGGCGAAAGGATCACCCGTTTGTCGAGGTGAATACAGCCAGTGTACCGGCCAACCATATGGACTCCGAACTGTTCGGTCATGAGAAGGGTGCCTTTGCCGGTGCTCTGCATAGTCAGCGGGGACGCTTTGAGATGGCGCATCAGGGCAGCATGTTTTTTGATGAAGTGACCGAACTTAGCCTGAGTGCGCAGGCCAAGGTGTTGCGCGTGATGCAGGAGCGCTCTGTACAACGACTGGGCAACCCGAGTGCACTGCCGTGCAATGTGCGGCTGATCGCCGCCAGCGCGCGCGATCTGGAAAAGGCGCTGCTTGATGAGACGCTGCGGGAGGATTTTTATTACCGGCTAAACGTGGTCTCTATTCGTATGCCGGCTCTGCGTGAAAGGCAGGATGATCTGCCGTTGCTGGTTACTACGCTGGCCAAAGAGCAGGCTAGAGAGCTCGGTGGTGAACCTGTGCAGTTCACACCGGCTGTTGTGGCCGAACTGACTGAGTATCGCTGGCCGGGCAATGTGCGTGAGTTGCGCAACTATATCGAACGCTGTCATATCCTGATGCCTGGCGAAGAGATGAACAGCGACAATATGTTGCCGCCTGATCAGGCGGGTGTTCAACGGCAGCCGGGCGGGCATGGTGTTGTGGCGGGGGATTTGCCGGAAGCGGACAGTTTTCATGAGGCGCGCGAGATTTTTGAACGACAGTTTCTGTTTCAGCAGCTGGAAAAACATGAATGGAATATCAGCCGTACAGCGGCAGATATCGGAATGGAGCGCAGTCAGTTGCATAGGAAAATTAAATCGTTCGGCCTTGTGCCCCCGCAGAAGGAGATGTCATGAATATAGTGATTCTCGGTGCGGGCGAAGTGGGTTATCACATTGCCAGTCGTCTGGCGACGGAAGGTAATGATGTCTGTGTGGTAGATCAGGATAGTGAACGGCTGCAGGTGATTGCCGATGCCATGGATGTGCGCACGGTGTGCGGCAAGGCGTCGTATCCTGCCGTACTCAAGCAGGCAGGTGCTGCGCATGCGGATCTGTTGATTGCGGTGACGACAAATGATGAAGTGAATATGTTGGCTTGTCAGGTGGCGCACTCCCTGTTCAAGGTTCCGACCAAGCTGGCGCGGGTGCGTGAGCAGGACTATGTGCGCCATCCGGAGTTGTTCGGGCGCGATGATTTGCCGATCGACAAGATGATCTCGCCGGAGGGTGAGGCGGCCAAGGTGGTGATGGGGCGGTTGAATGTTTCCAGTGCACAGGACGCGCGGGAATTTTTCAATGGTGCGATTGAACTGGTCGAGGTGACTGTCCGCCCGAAGGGCAAGCTCGCTGGCCTGGCCTTGAAAGAGTTGCCTGATGTGATGGGTGAGCTGGCTGTCTATGTGGTTGCACATGAGCATAACAATCGCTGGCGGGTGCCGAAAGGGGATACGGTACTGCTGGCGGGCGACAGTATTTATGTGACCGTCGAGAAGAAGCATCTGGACAGGCTGATGAAGACGATTGATCTGGCATATCAGACGCCTGAGGGGCGCAATGTGATGATGATCGGCGGCGGACGCATCGGTTATCTGGTGGCCAAGGAGTTGGAACAGGCCGGTGCCAAGGTGAAAATTATCGAATTTAATGCCGAGCGCGCCGAATGGCTGTCGGAGCATCTGAATAATGTGGTCGTTATCTATGGCGATGCGCTGGACCGCAAATTGCTGGAAGAGGAAAACATCGATCGTATGGATGATTTTCTGGCTCTGACCAATGATGATGAAAACAATATTCTGGGTAGCCTGATTGCCAAGCGTTACGGCGTGGGGCATGTGGTGACGCTGGTCAACAAGGCGATCTATATGCAGCTGATGCGCCAGATTGGGCTGGATGTGACAGTTTCACCACGTCTGTCGACCGTGGCGACGATTCTGAGTCATATTCGCAAAGGCCGTATTCATGGCATGGCCTCACTGGCTGATGGTCAGCTGGAGGTGCTGGAGGCGGAAGCTCTGGCTACCAGCAGCATCCTCGATATACCGCTGAAGGATCTGAAACTACCCGGTGACACGGTCGTTGGCGCGATCATGCGGGGCAATGAAATCATTATACCCAATGGCTCTGTGGCAGTGAAAACCGGAGACCATGTATTGATGGTGACAACAGGTGAATCGGTACCGGAAGTTGAGAAGCTGTTTGCCGTTCATCTGGAATTCTTTTAACAGATGCATCCCAAAGGTGTAATATGGACAATCGGTGTGCTGGTGGTGCTATATGGTGGCAGCATGCTTATTCCTGCCATGGTGGCGTTCTATTATGATGCCGGTCATCTTGTCGATTTTCTTGAAGCAGGCTCCATTGTTATCCTGATCGGTGCATTGATGATGCGCTACGGCGGTGGTTCTCCTGTACGTTTGAGTCACCGTGACGGGTTTATGATTGTGGCACTGGCATGGTTGGTGTTGTCACTGATCGGAGCGGTTCCGTTCTGGACGACAGGCACGCTGCCTTCGGTGGTGGATGCCATGTTTGAGTCGGCATCCGGCCTGACGACAACCGGTGCGACAGTGCTGACCGGATTGGATAATCTGCCGCATTCGATCCTGTTCTGGCGCTCGATGCAGGAGTGGCTGGGCGGTATGGGCATCATCGTATTGGCTGTTGCTGTCATGCCACTGCTGGGTGTGGGCGGCATGCAGCTGTTCAAGGCGGAGACCCCCGGACCGGTCAAGGACAAGTTGACATCCAGAGTGGCCGAAACGGCAAAGTTGTTGTGGTATCTCTATCTGGGTATGACGATTGTCTGTGCGCTGGCCTACTGGATGGGAGGCATGATACCTTTTGATGCCATTAATCACGCCATGTGTACTGTAGCCATTGGCGGTTTTTCCACCCATGATGCCAGCTTTGGCTATTTTGACAGTACCGGCTTACGACTGATGGCGGTATTTTTCATGGTGCTGGCTGGCATCAATTTCACTCTGCATTTTGCCGCTGCACTGCGCGGCTTTTCGCTGCGTACCTATCTGCAGGATGAAGAGTTCAGAACCTATGTCCTGTGGATTACCATGCTGGTTATTGTCATTTCTGCGCTTATCTCTGTGGACCGCGGTTTTGGCGGTGAGAATGGTTTTGTCGACATTTTGTTCAATGTTGTATCGGTGGCGACAACAACAGGTTTTGCCGTCAGTGATTACGGCCAGTGGCCGCCCGGGGCCACGATGTTGCTGCTGATGACCATGTTTGTCGGGGCTTGTGCCGGCTCAACCGGTGGCGGTATGAAAGTGGTGCGTATTCTGCTGCTGTTTCGTCAGGGTATGCGTGAAATAAGGCGACTGGTGCATCCGCATGCTGTGATCCATGTCAAAATCGGACGGCACCGCATGTCTCCAGGTGTAACCGAGGCGTTGTGGGGCTTTGCTGTGCTTTATCTGGTCTGTTATATGATACTGGCGATTTTGCTGGCATTTACCGGCGTCGATATGGTTACCGCTTTTTCTGCTGCTGCTGCCTGCATCACCAATACGGGACCGGGTTTCGGTTCGGTAGGGCCTGCCGGCAATTATGCCTCCATGCCCGAAATGGCCAAGAGTGTATTGATTTTCGGCATGCTGTTGGGACGTCTGGAAATTTACACATTCTTCGTTATGCTGGTTCCCGAATTCTGGCGTGATTGAGTGAGCAGATCTATATGTACTACTCCCCAAATGAGGTTTGATAATGATTGATATTCATGTGAAAGCAGGACAGGCGCACAAGCAGCGTGATGATGCTGTTGTGGTGCCGCTGCTCGACGGGCGCAAGATGACGGAGTCCGGCAAGAGTTTACAGCAGGTGACAGACAAGGCCTTGCCCGCTTTTCTGCGCAAGTTTGATGTCAGTGGTAAATTCGGCGAATCGAAAACGCTCTATGATGTGCAGGGATCCTTATCTGCCCGTATCATGCTGGTGGGCAGTGGTGATGAAAAACTGCTGACGCTGCACAAGTTGCGTATGCTGGCTGCCAAGGTGGCACGGGAGCTGGATGCGGGAGGCGCGCGGGATGCAGCGATCTGTCTGCCTGAGTTGCAGGTGCGCGGTGCAACCCTTGCCGACAAGGTACAGGCGGTAGCCGAAGGCATCTGGTTGGGCCTGTATCGTTTCGATAAATATCAGACAAAGAAGACGGAGAATACGCGGCGTCTGCGATCAGTGACGCTGATGATCGGATCGCGCCGTGATCTGGAGATCGCCCAGGCAGCAGTTGATGGTGCAAAAGCCGTGGCAACAGGTACGAATTTTGCCCGTGATCTGGCCAATGAACCGGGTAATGTGTGTACTCCCGAGTATCTGGGTGATCAGGCTGCGGCATTGTCGCACGAGAAACTGAGTGTTACGGTGATGGATAAACAGGCCATTGAGCAGGCTGGCTTTACAGCGCTTTTGGCCGTCAATCAGGGCTCTGACAAAGAGCCGCGTTTTATTGTGCTGGAGTATAACGGCGGTGATGCGGGGGATGCCCCGGTTGCGCTGGTCGGTAAGGGGCTGACATTCGATGCTGGCGGTATTTCGATCAAGCCGGCGGCGCAGATGGATGAGATGAAATTCGATATGTGCGGCTCAGCTGCCGTGTTGGGCATCTTCAGGGCGGTCGTCGAGTTGAACCTGCCGATCAATCTGCTGGGCGTGATACCGTCCACAGAAAATCTGCTGGGAGGTGCTGCGTACAAGCCCGGCGATATTATCACCAGCTACAAGGGTATTACCATTGAGGTGCTCAATACCGATGCGGAAGGGCGCATCATTCTGTCCGATGCGTTGGCCTACGCTGCCGAAAAAAAACCTGCCGAGATCATTGATCTTGCCACGCTGACCGGCGCCTGTGTGATTGCGCTGGGCGCTCAGGCCACGGGTTTGGTTGCAACCGATGAGAAGCTGATCACGGCGTTGAAGCGATCGGGTGAACATACCCATGACCGGGTGTGGGAGTTGCCGATGTTTGAAGAGTACCATGAGCAGATTAAATCAGAGATTGCCGATATCAAGAATACCGGCGGGCGTGAAGCAGGGACGATTACAGCCGCGTGCTTCTTATCGCGTTTTGTTGATGATATTCCCTGGGCGCATCTGGATATTGCCGGCACTGCATGGGACATGAAGGGTAGCGATATTGCGAGCAAGGGTGCGACAGGCTCAGGTGTACGACTGGTCGTAGACTATCTGGTGAACAGAAGCCGTTGATTTGTGGTGCCGGATTTGCGTATAGCACGTGCATCGACTATGTTTTTCAAGCTGGAAGCGGGGCATATTGCGGATGGGAGCGATTTGATGGGGAAAGCAGGAGAAGCAGGTGGTGCCGGATATGCATGATGTGGCGGAGGTGACTACCCGATGAGTGCGGTTACAGGCAGATATACCGGTGTCGGTTTGCTGACGATGGTGCTGGTTTTTTTCCTGCTGCCCGCGACAGCGGCCGCGCTGGGATTTGGCGCGCTGACACTCAACAGTCACCTCAATGAGCCGCTGCAGGCAGAAGTAACACTGCTGGTTGGTCAGTCGGAAGCGATCGATCAAGTGCGGGTGGAGCTGGCCAGCGAAGCCGAATACCGGCAGATGGGTTTGAATCGTCATCCAGATCTTGCACGGGTAAAAGTAACCAGACCAACACGGCAGGCGAACAGGGCAAGCGTTAAACTCTATTCTGTTGGGACTATTCATGCCCCGATGCTGTCGGTTGTACTCAAGGCAACCAAATCCGGGCGTGGTACCTACTTCAGAAACTACCCACTGCTGTTTGATGCGGTGGAAACAGCGGATCTGCTACAGCCGCGGCCGCAACTCATACCGCTACGATCGGACGCCGGTATGGCAACAGTATCGCCATCGACCGCGGCCGATGACGAGAACTGGGCGAGAATCATGCGCTATGGTCCGATTCGTCCGGGAGAGAGCCTGGGACGCGTTGCCCAGCGACTGCGCAAGGATAAACGATTCAGTAATAATCAGGTGATGCTCGCTCTGTATGATGATAACAGACAGGCCTTTGTCGACAGCAATATCAATCAACTCAAGGAAGGGGCCTGGCTGGATGTACCCGCAAGCGAGGTAGTGCGCAGACATGCCGACAGTGCATCCATGCAGCGGCTGTCGGTGCTGCTGCGTCAAACAGGAGAGGGCGTGGTATCGGGATCCGCGCAATCCCCGCAAACTGCGGCGCAACCCACAGTGCAACAGGCCGTAGTGACTGGCGCAGAGCAGAGTGCGGATCAGGCATTGCAATATAGCGGTAAAATTTCGCTGAACAGGGCAAGTGAGCAACAGGATACAGGGGCTGCCGCGCGGGACGATGCGCTGACATCTATTCACAGCGAACTGATGGCCGGTAAGTTACAGATGTCGGACCTTGGCAAATCGGTGGCCGGGCTGAATACATCGGTTGAACTGATTCAGCAGGATATACGCATGCTCAAACACGATGTTTCAGCCATTCGCAATCGACCACAGGTCGTCGCGGCAGAGCCGACAGCAGGCTGGCAGGTGGCGCTCTATATGCTGTTGGCAGGCATGGTCGGTTTGCTGATTGGTGCTGTGGCGATGCGCAAGAGAGCTAGCAGTGCAGCTATGGTTGCGTCTCCCCCATCCATTGCCACTTCCCACGCCCCTCACCCTGAGCCGGTTGTAGTCACTGAGGCTGTAAACAAAACGACCACCTTGCCCACAGAAAAACCAGGGTCAGGGGATGATGAGTTGATTCAGCTGCTGAACAAGGTGGAAGAGCGGATTGGCCGATGTGATTATGAAGAAGCATCCCGTCTGCTGGATGTGGTGGATGCCAGGGCTCCGGTTTCGCTCCGGGGGGCTGCACTGCGCGCGCAGCTCTACCATGAGACGGATCGCGGTGAGCAGCGCGATGCATTGATCAATCAGATCAGTGAATCGTCTGATAAGGATGGGTGGCAGCGTTTCTGTCAGCTGTTGCCGACAAATGTATGGAATGCCTGCTTTGGTGAGCCAGTGTCGACGGCGCACGGTGCCGATTCGGGTAAGGGTTGAAGTCAGGGGCTGGCCGGATTGATGGACAGATCAAAACGTGAACAGGGGAGGGTGTTGGAGTGAGTCAAGCTGAAAAAAATAGCCAGCGCTATCAGGCCGTGACCATTAATATGATGGACGGGGTGACACTTACAGGGCGCCTGCTTGGCTTTTCACCGATCATGCATAAGCTCCATTTCATCGAATCAGGCAACGCTGAAGTATCGCGTAAACTCGATATCAGCGATATTGTCTATATCGGTATGGAGCAAATGTCCGTTATTCCGACTAAGCAGCCTACCCGCCTATCGGATATGGATGACCTGAAGATAAGAACCGTTAATCTTGATGAGTTTGATGTCTACGCCGTGCCGGCCGCATCAAATTCACCGGGATTTTATGCCTACCCCAAAAGCGATGCAATACCGTTTGAACGCATCTTTTTCTATCATCATGGCATACGTTATCAGGAAAAGCCGGAGCGTCTCGGTGATATGCTGATCGATCAGGAAATACTCGATGATGAGGGGCTGCAGAAAGCGCTGGATTATCAGATCCATGGCTTGCCTTCACTGGGTGATGTGCTCATCGAGCAGGGCAAGGTCACCAACGAAGATCTCGATGAGGCGCTGAAAACCCAGCAGATCCAGCGCATGCGTCTGGGTGATCTGCTTATTCATCATGATATTATCAGTGAGCATGATGTGCATGAGGCGATGCAGACGCAGGGCAAGTCAGTCGATACGCCGCTGGGTAAAATTCTGGTGGACACGGGCAAGGTAAAACATGCTCAGCTCAGTTCAGCCCTGAGTATCCAGAGCCGCAGAAAAATGCGGCTGGGCGAAATTCTGATTGAAGCGAAACTGATCGACGAAAATGACCTGCAGAATGCGCTGGATGAGCAAAAGGCGCACGGTCATCGACTGGGCGAGATCCTGCTCAGCACCGAGGTTATTACTGAAGATCAGTTGCTCGATGTGCTGGCCAAGAAGTTCCGGCTGCCGACCGTTGATCTCGATGAGTATGATATCAATCCTGCCGCAGGAGCACTTGTTGAACGGGCGGTGGTGGAAAAATACGGCATTTTACCCATTGATGTCGATACCCATTCGCTGACGATCGCCTTGTCCGATCCGATGGGACTCGAAGCATACGACACCATCTGTTTCAAGACCGGCAAAAAAGTGCATGAAGTGATGGTCAAGGCATCCCAGCTGCAGCGTAAAATCGAGCAGTTTCTCAAAGAGGATACAGCCGACGAAGAGCTTTCCTGCGAATTCCTGCTGCAGGAAGGTGATGCGGATGATGAGCCGCTGAGTGCTCAGGAAATGACCCAGTCGGCCGAGGATGCGCCGATTGTACGGCTGGTGAATCGTATTATCCATAATGGTCTGCGCAAGAAAGCCTCGGATATTCATATCCTGCCACAGGCAAAAAAGATCACGCTGGCATATCGATTGAACGGGCAGTTGTTGAGTGAGAACTCTCTCGATCGAGGCTCGCACAAGCAGATAGCCGCCCGCATCAAGATCCTGTGCGGCATGGATATTGCAGAACAGCGGATGCCGCAGGATGGTCGCCTGCAGTTGCGCGATGGCAAGAAAATGTATGAGTTTCGTGTATCGTGTATACCGAATACATTCGGCGAATCACTGGTGCTGCGCGTGTTGAACAAGGATGCTGCGGTTGATCTGCAGAAGCTTGGCCTGCGCGAAACCGACCTGAAACAGTTGTCGGTCATGGCCCGCAAGCCATATGGTTTGCTGCTGGTGACCGGTCCTACCGGTTCGGGTAAATCCACGACCCTGTTTTCCATACTCAAGTCGATTTCACATCTGCCGGCCCATATCCTGACTATTGAAGATCCGGTTGAATCAGAAATTCCGGGCGCAAACCAGATTCAGGTGAACCACAAGATAGGACTGAGCTTTGCCCGTATCCTGCGCAATGTGCTGCGTCACGATCCTGATATTATCATGATCGGTGAAATGCGTGATGCGGAAACGGCGGAGATCGGTATTGAAGCGGCACTGACCGGTCATCTGATGTTTTCCACCCTGCATACCAATTCGGCGGTGGATACGATCATCCGCTTGAATGATCTGGATATACCCAACTATCTGATCGCGCCATCGCTGCTCGGGGTGATCAGCCAGAATCTGCTCAAGACACTCTGCCCGGAGTGCAAAGAGCTGGCGCCGGAAGATGACGAAGTGTACTCCATCATCAGTGATCTGGGTTATCCGCGGCCGGAGCATTTGTATACAGCAGTCGGTTGTGAGACTTGCAACAAAACCGGTTATGCGGGGCGGGTGATGCTGTACGAGTTTCTGGCGGTGAACGATGCGATCCGTCAGGCCATTCATGATGGCAAGACAGGGCATGATCTGCAGGAGATTGCCATCGCTAACGGCATGGTTCCGAAATCGGAATATGCTCTTAAGCTGGCTTCCGATGGCGTGATTGATCACCACGACTTTGTCTATGCGCTGATGTAGCCGCTGGCGCAGGTTTTCACTCCGATGATGATCATGCCAGCGATGATGGAATTTTTGCCATGCAATCATATACAGGTAGTCTGCCGCACATGCCTGAAACCAACGATGGATATATGCTCTTCCGCCTGATCAATGATGCCCATACGCCAGCCGGAGATCTCTTCTTCGGCCTTGTCAGTGGTTTGGGCGACGGTTTGATCGTGGCACTGTTATGCTCTGTGCTCATGCTGTTTCGCCTGCGCCTGGGTATCGCTGCACTGGCTGCATACCTGTTATCCGGTCTTGTTACGCAGCTGATTAAACGGCTGTTTGATATGCCGCGTCCACCGGCCGTGCTGGAGCATGTGCATGTGCTGGGCTCAACCCTGACATCGCACAGCTTCCCCTCCGGCCACTCCACCTCTGACGGTGTGATGGTGCTGGCCGCCTTTCTGCTCTGGTCGGTAAAAGACTGGCGCAGCTGGGCTGCAGGCGGCCTGTTTGTGCTGGCTGCAATCGGCAGAGTGTATGGCGGCGTCCATTTTCCTGTCGATGCGATGACCGGCCTGTTTATCGGCATCGTAACAATGTGGGCGCTATGGCACTGGTCGAAAGCCTGGCCTGTCTCCACATGGGAGCAGTCGCAATGGTCCTGGAAAATCCCCGGTTTGATCGTGGCCATTGAAGCGGCCGTATTGGGACTGGGTTATCAAGTGCAACCATCGACCGCTCAGCCGTTGGCTGTGGCACTGCCGCTGGCAGCCCTGATGATATTGATGCAGGTATGGAAGGGGAGACTCACCCATGAGCAGTGATATGCGGGTGCATTTTGAATTGCTGGCACAGCCGGACCGGGTTGAAGGGATAGCCCAGCTGCTGCTGCGCCGTAACCGGCTGACGCCCAGCGTGCTGGTGCTATGTCCGGATGCCGGTTTTGCCGCCCAGTTGGACGAACGGTTGTGGACTATTCACCCCGAATCGTTTCTTGCCCATGCGGTTGCATGCGACGATAGTAAACTGAACGCTCGGCAGCCTATCCTGCTGGCGACATCGACCGTGCGTGATAACCAGCCAGCTGTATTGATCAATGGTGGTCTGGAAGTGCCTCCCGATATCTCCGGTTTTGCCCACCTGGTCGATTTTGTCGATGGCTGGGATGAAGGATTGAAGCAGGCTGCGCGCGAGCGATTCCGCACCTACAGGCAGATGGGACTGGATCCCCGGTATCTGGGCAGTAAATAACATGAATGAAGACGAGCGCAGGAGTTATATCAGACACCCCGTGGATGTGCCTGTGCAGATTTATCCTCAGTCACATACTTCAACGTCACATGTACATATGAGTGATGTCGGTAAAGGCGGTATTGCACTGCGTAGCAGTATGCCACTGAATGCAGGCATTCTGCTGAGGATAGCGATTCCGCATGTGCACCCACCCTTTGAGGAGTCATGCGTAGTGTGCTGGTGCCAGGCTGAGGGTGATGGCTTTGAGGTAGGTATCCGTTTTCTTGAACCGGAGAGTATGTTCAAGGCGCGTATGGTGGAGCAGATCTGTCATATTGAAGATTATCGCAGTCAGGAGAACAGCAAGGGGCGGCAACTCTCGGCAGAGGAAGCCGCATGCGAGTGGATCGGTAAATATGCTGCGGATTTCGGGTTGAACTGAGCATGGCCACGCATTTCACCCCGGCTACGATGGCATATCTGGAAACGCTGGCGGCCAATAACAATCGTGACTGGTTTCAGGAGCATAAGCATCGTTATGAGCAGGATGTGCGGGAGCCGGCATTGGCTTTTATTGAGGCGGTCGGCGCGCGCTTGCCCGCTATTGCGCCTCACTTCACAGCCGATGCGCGCAAGATGGGCGGCTCGTTGATGCGGGTCTATCGCGACAGTCGCTTTTCCAAAGACAAAACACCGTATAAAACTAATATCGGCATCCAGTTCCGTCATGAGGCGGGCAAGGATGTGCATGCACCGGGTTATTATCTGCACGTCAGCCCGACCGAATGTTTTATCGGTGCCGGTATCTGGCATCCACCCGCCGATGCTTTGTTGAAAATCAGGCAATTTATTGTTGATGAGCCTGAGCTCTGGCTTGCCGCACGTGATGATGCGTCATTTAGCCGCTGGTTTTATCTCGATGGCGATAGCCTGAAGACGGCACCGCGCGGTTTCGACAAGGCACATCCGTTGATAGAGGATATCCGGCGCAAGGATTTCATCGGCATCAGCGATATCCCGGCGGCATTGATTGAGCAGGCGGATCTGGCCGATATAGCCTGTGACTATTTCACTGCTGCGGCCCCGATGATGCAGTTTCTCTGCCGGGCCTTGCGCCTGCCGTACCAGGATTAGTCTGGCAGTTATTCAGATGGCCATGCCGCATAGCCCTGTCACCTGAACCGCTGTAGCGCATGAGTTGAACTGCTTTTTGTCCTGTCAGGCGGGCAAGCAACAGCGTCAGTGGTTTATCAAGTGGCAATGCAAGGCCGTTTATAAGGATATCCGCTCATATGCAAAGAGGTTTTATAAGTGAGTCGTTACATGATTCTCAAGAATCAAAAAATATTGGGCATTGAACCATCTATTGATGATGTGCATGGCGCTATCGGTCGGGACTTCCGGGTGAAGAAGCAGGACCATTATGAGGTTCAGGACCTTGAACTGGATCAGGTACATTGTGTCGAACAGCTGTTGAAGCAACTGCAGGTGGACGCAACACCGCAAAAAGAGGTCAAGTTCCCGGCGCCAAAGCAACGTAAACCGATTGCCAGATCCAGCACACCGATCGCCCGCAAGCCTATAGCGCGATCCCGGCAGCCGATTGCTCGAAGCCCTGTTGTCAGGAAACCGGTAGCGTTCCCGCCGAACAAACCTTTTGTACAACCTGAGCGCAAGCCTTACAAAAAACCGAAGCCCGGCCGCAACGATATTATTGATGATCATTACTCGGCCTGGCTGGGTACCCAGCCCTGTATCATCACCGGTCAGGTTGCTGAGCGAGGAATTGGCCCTTATAACACGCACTGCCACCACATCTGCGTATTCCGGTGAAGTCGGCACCTGATTCCAGTCGAACGCGACACCCTATTCCGGTGAAGTCGACACCCCCTTTGGGAGCCTGTTGCTGAT
>PFXI01000026.1:0-2074 GCA_002791575.1 Zetaproteobacteria bacterium CG_4_9_14_3_um_filter_54_145
ACCGCCGCACAGGCGGCTTAGAAAGTTAGCAGACTCCAGCCTAGGCAGATCAATGTGTTCACCGCCGCACAGGCGGCTTAGAAACATCTGTCCGGTCAGAAGCGAATGCTCCAGCGTGTTCACCGCCGCACAGGCGGCTTAGAAACCGTGGACATCTATTGCAAAACGGTAGCAGTCGTTCACCGCCGCACAGGCGGCTTAGAAATTATTAGCGCGTCGCGATGGTGCGACAGCTTCGTTCACCGCCGCACAGGCGGCTTAGAAATCATCGTGTTCGTGCAGTGCTTTATGGATATCGTTCACCGCCGCACAGGCGGCTTAGAAATGGCGCGTCCCTAAACTGAGCCGCGCCTGTATGTTCACCGCCGCACAGGCGGCTTAGAAATCTCCGGCGGCTCCTGCGGCTTTTGGTCTTGTGTTCACCGCCGCACAGGCGGCTTAGAAATTTGATGCCGATGCGACCGAAGCCATTCTGGCGTTCACCGCCGCACAGGCGGCTTAGAAATCGGAATAGTAGAACCCCATCTTGGAGGCTCCGTTCACCGCCGCACAGGCGGCTTAGAAAAAGTACAGCAAAACTGGTTGCCGCGCCAAGAGGTTCACCGCCGCACAGGCGGCTTAGAAATCCAGCATCGGCAGATCCGAATCAGACTCGGTGTTCACCGCCGCACAGGCGGCTTAGAAAAACAGGAAAGCGGCTGGATGCGAGGTTATGTAGTTCACCGCCGCACAGGCGGCTTAGAAATGTCATCCATTCAACGCTTAATGATGGTGTTGGTTCACCGCCGCACAGGCGGCTTAGAAATGGAGCGCGATCACATACGGAAACGGTCTATTTGTTCACCGCCGCACAGGCGGCTTAGAAATATGTAATATCGACTGAGCCGTGATTGAAATCGTTCACCGCCGCACAGGCGGCTTAGAAAACAAGCCAGTCATGAGTCCATCGAGAACCATTGTTCACCGCCGCACAGGCGGCTTAGAAAATTAAGGCATCTTAACGACATCAAGACAACGGGTTCACCGCCGCACAGGCGGCTTAGAAAACAGCGACAAATAGACCGTTGCCGTATGTGACGTTCACCGCCGCACAGGCGGCTTAGAAAATTTGCGCCTGCCGACACAGCGACAAATAGACGTTCACCGCCGCACAGGCGGCTTAGAAAAGTTATTATCAGCAGCCGATGATTGTATCGTCGTTCACCGCCGCACAGGCGGCTTAGAAAAGGACACCATGATAGATCCACCGGTGCTATAAGTTCACCGCCGCACAGGCGGCTTAGAAAATTGACGCATATAGCTGTTTCTGTATGAGTTCGTTCACCGCCGCACAGGCGGCTTAGAAAACAGACCCGCCTGAGCCTGATGGTAAAGACCCGTTCACCGCCGCACAGGCGGCTTAGAAAATAAAGCACTGCACGAACACGATGAGGCGATTGTTCACCGCCGCACAGGCGGCTTAGAAAACTTGATAGACGCGGCGCATGAGGCGAGAAAAGTTCACCGCCGCACAGGCGGCTTAGAAAGTCCTCATCATACCATCCTGTTATCTCGACCGGTTCACCGCCGCACAGGCGGCTTAGAAATGCAGGATTTCGCGCCAGTGCGATGTAGCCACGTTCACCGCCGCACAGGCGGCTTAGAAAAGTTAACACCATCTGGAGATGTCATTACCCGAGTTCACCGCCGCACAGGCGGCTTAGAAATCTACAAAGTATAAGTGTAACGTAAGTGTAACGTTCACCGCCGCACAGGCGGCTTAGAAATTTCAGAAAGCGATGTAGCGTGTCTATCACAAGTTCACCGCCGCACAGGCGGCTTAGAAAGAGCCTCCAGCAGCCGAATGTCCCTGCCTTGAGTTCACCGCCGCACAGGCGGCTTAGAAACTCGGCGATCAAGATGCGTGCAGTCGGCTCGCGTTCACCGCCGCACAGGCGGCTTAGAAATGTAAAACAACATAGTCAAGACTCCATGACTCGTTCACCGCCGCACAGGCGGCTTAGAAAAGCAGCAGCCGTGGCCAAAAAAGTGCACAAACGTTCACCGCCGCACAGGCGGCTTAGAAAAACGACTT
>PFXI01000026.1:2084-7375 GCA_002791575.1 Zetaproteobacteria bacterium CG_4_9_14_3_um_filter_54_145
TTCACCGCCGCACAGGCGGCTTAGAAAGACGTCTCCGACGCCGTGCGCTTCCAGATGCTGTTCACCGCCGCACAGGCGGCTTAGAAATGTTTGATTTTTTCCCGGCGCCGGACGGCTGCGTTCACCGCCGCACAGGCGGCTTAGAAAATAAGAAGAGGCCGCGTATCGGCGCGGCATCTCACTGCATGCATCATTGCTGGGCCCGAAAACCTCTAGTGCATGTCAGGAGGCAAAAAGATAGGGCGGATTAATCATTGGCGCAAGTGAGCCGGTATCGTCGAATATAATGAGGCGGGCATGTCATCGCGGCTACAGGGGATCTGAAACTGCATTTAGTGCCTCGCGGCCCGAAGGCCGGGATCATTACTCGTTGGAAAAGACAGTGCCTACGCCTGCATCGGTCAGGATTTCCAGCAGCAGGGCGTGTGGTACGCGCCCGTCGATGATATGGGCCTGTGCTACGCCGCCAGCCACGGCGTCCAGGCAGCACTGAACCTTGGGGATCATGCCGCCTGCGATAATGCCATCGGTGATCATTCCTGATGTCCGGGTTGGGGTCAGTGATGAGCAGAGCTGTTTGTCCTGATCGAGGACGCCGGCGACGTCGGTCAGCAGGATTAACTTGGCTGCGCCCAATTTCTGGGCAATGGCACTGGCTACCAGATCCGCATTGATATTATAACTCTGCCCTTCGGCCTTGTGATAGCCGACAGGTGCAATCACCGGAATAAAGCGATCCTTATCCAGCAGTGTAAGTATTTCGGTATGCACGGAGTGGACATAGCCTACATGGCCGATATCGATGATCTCCGGCACATCCAGTTCCGGCGCATTGCGCTCGATTTTCAATTTGCGCGCACAGATCAGTCCGCCGTCTTTACCGGAGAGGCCAACGGCCTTGCCGCCGGCACGGTTGATATTGGCAACAATTTCCTTGTTGACCAGGCCAGCCAGTACCATTTCAACGATATCCATGGTTTCGCTATCGGTAACGCGCATGCCTTCAATGAATTGGGCCTGCTTGCCTATTTTCTTCAGTAGTTGGCCGATTTGCGGGCCACCGCCGTGGACAATGACCGGGTTGATACCCACCTGTTTAAGCAGGGTGATATCTGTGGCAAAGCTGGCTTTCAGTGCTTCATCCACCATGGCGTGGCCGCCGTATTTGATGACTATGGTTTGATCGGAAAAGCGCTGCAGATAGGGCAGGGCCTCAACCAGTGTTCCGGCTACCGCGGTTGCATGTTTCATTTGGCCATCTCATCCAGAGGGACGGTTTTTCTGTGCTGCTCGGGTTCACAGTCAAGCATGATCGACCAGATCCACATCAATCCGCAGATGGCCAGCATCATGCCGATACTGATGCCCAGTCGTGCGTTGTCCGGATCATGTAGCTGCGAACCGAGCGGAATGAAGACGATCATGGCGGTAGCAAGCAGCGCCAGTCGTGTCCACGACATGCTCTGGCGGAACAGTACGGAAGCCGCACCCGGAATCGACATCAGTGCGTAGAGGGTCAGGATAATCCAGTAGTTCTCTTTGTTCATCGAGCCGAGGATGGATAACAGATCACCCTTGTTGCCAAGATGTTGCCCGATCACTGCGCCCAGAATAATGATCAGTAGCGCTGAAGTCGCCCACATTAACCAGCCCAGCCAGGCATTGCGCCGTGCCAGATGGTTGGTCCATGTGCCATTGCCCAGTACGTACATCAGTGCTGCATAAGCCATGCCCCATGGGGCGAATGTGAAATCTATCTGCATGTTATTAATTCCTTTTTGCGCTAGTTGGCAAAGCCTAACGGGGATGTGTGGTGAAATCACGCAATGCAATCAGCCCCGCCGTCCCGTCTTTGCATGAGACTGCACAAATAATAATGTTTTATGCCTAAAAAAAAGGCTCGAGATACATGGTGTGTTTGGCATGATTAACATAACATATTGATAAATAATGGTATTTAATAAGTTGGCACGTTGGCATGCGGGCTGCTTAAGGATTGGCAAGACTGTGTGGTCTCCAAACTATATTACAAGGATGTGACATATGAACTTTAAGAAATATTACATGACAATGATGATGGCAGGTATGATGGGTGTGGCTGGTACGGCTGCTCAAGCTGAAGAAGAGGGCGTAGCTATAGCGGGCGATATCGGCGTAGCCAGCCAGTACGTATGGCGTGGTGCGGTTCAGAAGGGCACATCTTCTGTTCAGGGTGATGTGAGTGTAGCTTATGAGGGCTTCTCCACTTCGGCCTGGTTCTCAAACTCATATGCATCACCAGTAGCCAATACTCTTGGCAAGGAAGTTACCGAGTTCGACTTTACCGGTGACTACTCCGGCAGTGTGGGCGATCTGGGTTACTCCGTCGGCGGTATCTACTATACCTATATGTATGACTCGGGTTCAAACTTTGGCGAAGCTTATGCAGGGATCTCTTATGATGCAGTTGTTTCTCCTTCATTGACCGCTTACTACACGGTCAAGGGTACTACGAGTGGTTTTTACAAGACAGGTGACCTCTGGGTTGATCTGGGGCTCTCTACTTCCGTAGCTGGTTTTGACCTTTCCGCCACTGCCTCTTATGTGAAGTGGAAGAAGGATACGGTCAACAGGGTCGCGACTGGTGCTGTGTTCAATAACTACAAAGACGGCGTCAGCCTGGTTCAGTTCGGTATCAGCAAAGATGTTGAAGCCGGTGGCTTAACAGTAACACCTTCACTGACGGCAATTGTTCCAGTGATCGGCAAGTCTTCCGATGGCAACCGTTATATCTATGGTACCCGGGTATTCAATGAGTTTGTCGCTGCTGTAAATATTGCCTACTAAGAAGTAAACAGGGGCCGAGCCCTCCGGGTTTTGCCTGACCACTAAGGACGGGGAGTGGTTGTAACCGCTCCCCGTATTCCTCCAGACATATCGATCAATAATAAACTCAAGGAGATGAACTATGAAAATGATCAGAGCCATTATCAAGCCGTTCAAGCTTGATGATGTAAAAGAGGCCCTGGCCGGGGCAGGTATATCAGGTCTGACCGTGACGGAAGTGCGCGGTCATGGGCGCCAGAAAGGACATACGGAACTATATCGTGGCGCAGAATACAATGTTGATTTCGTTCCCAAGACAGAGGTCATGATTGTTGTCGAAGACGAGATTGTTGACGCAGCGATTGAAGCAATCGTTGAGTCTGCCCGCTCAGGTAAGGTCGGCGATGGGAAGATATTTGTATCCAATGTCGAGAAAGTAGTCCGTATTCGCACCGGCGAAGCCGATGCAGACGCATTAAGCTGAGAAAGGAGAAAATCAATGAAACATATTATTTCAAAGATCGGCCTGATGCTTCCGGTTGCACTGCTTGCACCGGCTGTGGCATTTGCTGAAGACACACTGAACTCGGGCGATACCGCCTGGATGCTGACATCCACGGCGCTGGTGCTGCTGATGACATTGCCTGGTCTGGCACTGTTCTATGGCGGTATGGTGCGTAAAAAGAACGTGTTATCCGTGGGTATGCAGACAATATCAATTGCATCATTGATGAGTGTACTGTGGGTTGTTTGTGGTTATTCCCTGGCTTTTGGTGAAGGCAATAACTTTATCGGTGATCTGTCCAAGGCATTCTTTGCCGGTGTCGGCACTGATGCGCTGTCGGGCTCCATTCCGGAAACAGTATTTGCCACTTTCCAGATGACCTTCGCTATCATTACGCCTGTACTGATTATCGGTGCTTTTGCCGAGCGTATGAAGTTTTCTGCAGTATTGCTGTTTACAGCGGTTTGGGTACTGGCCGTTTATGCGCCGATTACCCACTGGGTCTGGGGCGGCGGCTTCCTGGCTGATGCCGGTGCACTCGACTTCGCTGGCGGTACTGTTGTACATATCAATGCCGGTGTTGCAGGTCTTGTCTGTGCGCTGGTACTGGGCAAACGTATTGGCTACCCGAAAGAGCCAATGCTGCCGCACAACCTGACTTACACCCTGATTGGTACCGCGCTGTTGTGGGTGGGCTGGTTTGGTTTCAATGCAGGTTCCGAGCTTGCTGCTGACGGTACCGCTGGTATGGCGATGCTGGTTACGCAGGTTGCCACGGCTACAGCTGTACTGGCGTGGAGCTTTGCCGAGTGGGTGGTGTTCAAAAAGCCAAGTCTGCTGGGTGCATGTTCAGGCGCAGTAGCTGGTCTGGTGGCGATTACTCCGGCTTCCGGTTTTGTCGGCCCTATGGGCGCTATCGCTATCGGTCTGTCTGCAGGTGTGATCTGTTTCGTAGCTGTTGCTTTCATGAAGCGCAAGCTGGGTTATGATGATTCACTGGATGCATTCGGTGTGCATGGTGTCGGCGGTATGGTTGGCGCAGTGTTGACCGGTGTGTTTGTAGCGGCCGGTTTCGGCGGTGCGGGTCTTGCTGAGGGTATGACTATCGGTTCACAGGTGATGGTACAGCTCGAAGCGATCGGTGCGACTGTTGTCTACTGTGCATTGGTGACCTTTGTGATTCTGAAGGTGATCGATATGGTGATTGGTCTGCGTGTTGAGCATGATGAAGAGCGCGAAGGTCTCGATATCACCCAGCACGGCGAGCAGGTTTACGAGTAAATAGCCGGGGGAGTGTTTCTCCCCGGTATTACGGCTTGTCACAGGACATGGGATAATTATTTCATCCGGCAGGTCAATGCCATGTCCTTTGCAATGAAAGCGGAGTGGGGAATATTTCCTCACTCCGTTTTTCTTTTTGTGCTATGTTCCACCTCTAATGATGTGATGGGTGATTTGATTGACGAACAGGGCATCCCGACAGATGCAGGTATTGGAACAGGTGGTGGCTTTTGGTGGTAAATGCGCTGAGTCCAGGCCAGCTGGTTGCAGCTCGCAGTGCCGGCAGAGGCGACTTGTTTGCCATAACTTCATTACTATCCGAACATTTAAAATTGAAGCAGGTATTTCACCAGATGTGTGTCGACAACAGAAGGCGGTGTTTTGGGCTTTAGGGGATTGATTGTGGCTAGAGCGTTCCGGGGTATGTGGATCGGTAGTAGGCTGCTTGTTGCGATAGAAAAAGAACGGCAGTGCGGGATGAGTCGCCTGCAGTTGTTCATGGATCAGGGTTAATTGAGTGGCGAAGGCTTTTATGGTTCTGTTGGCTGGATGGTTTCACGCTGTATGCCAGATAAAAAATGCTAACATGATTTATAAATCATATTTATATGAGCCTCTTGCAAAACTATTCAAACCAATTGATTTAAGCCTCGCATAAGAGGCGAAAGGAATCTCCCTGTCTGGTAGGGTAAATCTACCA
>PFXI01000072.1 GCA_002791575.1 Zetaproteobacteria bacterium CG_4_9_14_3_um_filter_54_145
GGTAAATTTGCTGTCTAGATAACTACAAATATACCATAAACGTTGGGAATTCAGGCCTACTTTATTACTGCGAAATCTTTAACCGGACAGCAGTGGAATCAGATCTATAATTTCTGTCAATATGGCTCTTTATACAGGTGCTTGTTTTCCAGAACTTTGGCTGGTGCAGATAGCCTAAAATTTAGTGCGTAGCGCCAGATGGAATACAATATCGGGAGCACTGGCCACGACAATATCTTCAGATAAGGCTATATCGAGCGCCATTTTTTCAGACAGATCAATGGAACCGCCGAAGACCAGTTGTGCCGAGATTAACCCCAGCTCATCAAGGCTGCTGTTATAAAAAGGCGTATGGCCATCAATCTGGGCTTTAAGGACTATGCTCTCCGAGACTCTCCAGCCAAGCCCCATTGAACCAAAGGCGACAGCATGGCGCTGCACATTCTGCATCACTTTAGCGTTACCAAGGGCAAGAGCGCCAATGGAACCAAATACAGTGATATCCCACGCACTAAAGGTTTCCGGGTCGCTGCAGGCTAACCAAAGTGACAGGTCTGTAGATCCACTGCCGTGCAACGTAGCGGACTCACCTGTAGGCAGCTTTAATCCCGCGCGCAGCGCCAGTGATCTGGTATCCGTATTACCCCATAGTTGGTAGGCACCGGACAGCGTAATGTCTCCAACCCCCATGCCAGACCGGTTAACGTTGACCTGGTTGACACCATTGGAGGCATATAGATAGCTGATCTGATTGCGGGCCGTCCGGTTCCGCCCCGCTGGAGAGAAACCGAACAGCTTATGAAAGTTATCGATCAGGGCATCGGTAGAGCCTCCGCCCTGATGCACCAGAGGGACCTCTATGCCTGCCTCCAGCGCTGCAGAGAGACCATAGCGCACAAGCAATGTATAGCGGGATGTCTGGCCATCAATCCAGACCCTTTCTCCGGGCAGATTGCTACCGCTGAAACTGTTTGACAGATCCAGAAACGCTGCGGCTTTCAACTCACCGGGTTGCGTAATGAACCCTGCCTCGGCAACAGGCAGGCCAAAAATCGGAATGAATGGATTCTGATTGCGTGTTTGAAAGGGCTCTATTTCTGAGGCATGAGACACCCCCGAAATATTCAAGCACCAAAATATGCCAACAAGGCGTATACAAAATTTCTTCATCTGGTTTAACACTATAGCGAGATTTCTTTACCGGTCCAGACACGCACTGAGGAAGAGTCTGGTGCAATACAATTCACTGCTATACCGGTACAATCATACATATTACCAGATACAGCAGATCTATTGGGTGAGCCCGTTCTATACCGCAGAAATTTTGTAGTCGCTATTAGCGTAGATTTATTGACTGACTCAATCGTATATGAAGAACGATTTCCTTCAGTTTGCATGTAAGCAAGTCGAATAATCGCCAATCAACCGGGCTATTTACTGTTCAACCAACCGAGGATCGCCTCTTTTGCCGGCTCTTCTATCTGATCAATAACCGGACGCACATCAAAATCGCGATTTCTGTCCCACATCTCGGCAATTGCGTTTCCACAACGTGCGAGCAGCGCTGCACTTTGACTCTGATCGGATGCAATACAGATCAAGGCGGCAAGGGCCATGGCATCATCCACGTGGCCCAGATACATGGCAGCCTCCTCTCTGAGGTGGGGCTCCTCATGATTGTCGGCCAGTACCATCAGCAGAAAACCGGTATGGCCGCCTTGCGAATTCTCTTCACTCATGCCACCTCCCCGTAACGCTTATAGATTATGTTATATCAGTGCTGGCAGCGAACTGAAAGCCTGACACGGCATGAAGCGGTTGAACATGCCGCTGGATTAAGGGTAAACAAAAAGGCGCGGACGTTTGATTCCGCGCCTTTTTAAATACGTTCTGACTACGATGCACTCGTGGACGGGATCGGCTCCAGCTTCCAGATATCGCGATTGTAGTCTTCCATGGTCCGGTCTGTGGAAAACTTGCCACTGTAGGCTGTATTGAGAATACTCATCTTCAACCATGACTCCTTATCCAGGTAAGCGGCCGAGGCGCGCTCCTGCGCATCGACGTATGAACGGAAATCAGCCGCAACCAGCCACGGATCACTGCCGCTACGAATGGCGCCACTGATACCGGAGAACAGGCCCGGCTCAAACTGACTGAAGTGACCACACTCCAGTAAATTCATCACACGCTGGAAATCTTCATCTCCGGCAATAATAGCATTCGGATCATAGTGACCATGGGTGCTTTCAACTTCTTCGGCCGTCAGGCCAAACAGGAAGAAGTTCTCATCGCCTACCTCTTCACGGATCTCGATATTGGCGCCATCCAGTGTGCCGATGGTCAGCGCACCGTTCATCATGAATTTCATATTGCCGGTGCCGGAAGCTTCCTTACCGGCAGTGGAAATCTGCTCCGACAAATCGGCCGCAGGACAGATCACTTCCATCGCTGATACGCGGTAGTTGGGGAAGAAGACCACCTTCAGCTTGTCACCCACAGCCGGATCATGATTCACGACATCGGCCACATTACTAATCAGCTTGATGATCTGCTTGGCCATGTAGTAGCCGGGGGCAGCCTTGCCACCGATCAGCACACAACGTGGGGTCCAGTTCTCCACATCACCGCGTTTAATACGGTCATACAGATGAATTACATGCAGTACATTGAGCAACTGGCGTTTGTATTCATGAATGCGCTTCACCTGAATATCAAACATCGCATCGGGGTGAAAGTCCACACCACATACGTCCTTCACCAGCCTGGCCAGACGCACCTTGTTCTGGCGCTTGCAATCTGACCATTGCTGACGAAATGCAGCATCTTCGGTAAGCGGCGCCAGATTGCGCAATTGATTCAGATCGGTAACCCAGCCGTCGCCAATCGTATCGTTAATCAGCCTGGAGAGCGGCTTGTTGCACCACGCCATCCAGCGGCGCTGGGTAACACCATTGGTCTTGTTATTAAACTTATCCGGCCACATATCGTAAAAGTCCTTGAACAGGCCTTCAACCAGCAGATCCGAATGTAACTGCGCCACGCCATTAACAGAAAAGCTGCCGACAATAGCCAGATAAGCCATGCGCACCTGTTGCACGTCGCCCTCTTCAATAATCGACATACGGCGCTGCCGCTCCACATCACCCGGCCACTTTTCCGCCACCCTGGAAAGAAACTGGGCATTGATGCCATAAATGATGTCCAGCAAACGCGGCAACAAACGACCGAACAGATGTACAGGCCAGCGCTCCAGCGCCTCCGGCAACAAGGTATGATTGGTATAGGCAAGGGTTTTTGTTGTAATGGCCCAGGCATCGTCCCAGCTCAGCCGGTATTGATCCATCAGCAGACGCATCAGCTCAGCCACGGAAACCGTCGGATGCGTATCGTTTAACTGAAAGACATTCTTGTCGGCAAATGTGCTGAAATCTTCACCATGCTCGTTTGTCCACTGGCGCAGCACATCCTTGATACTGGCAGAGGCCAGAAAGTACTGCTGACGCAAACGCAGTTCCTTGCCATTTTCACTGGCATCATTCGGATAGAGCACCATTGAAATATGTTCGGCTTCATTTTTTGCTGCCACCGATCCGGCATAGTCACCGGCATTGAATTCACCGAGGTCAAATTCATCAGTTGCTGCAGATTTCCACAGACGCAGGGTGTTCACCGTATTGTTCTTGAATCCTGGAATCGGTGTATCATAAGGAATCGCCAGCACATCCTGCGTATCGGTCCAGCGACAGCGCGCATTACCCTTGTCATCAAAGTAATGTTCGGTATGACCACCAAAATGAACACGCTGGGTATATTCCGGCCGGGTGATCTCCCAGACATTGCCATAGTTCAACCAGTGATCCGGCTCTTCAACCTGATAACCGTTCTGGATCAACTGACGGAACATGCCGTATTCATAGCGGATACCGTAACCTGTCACCGGCAACTGCAAGGTAGCACAGCTATCGATAAAGCAGGCTGCCAGTCGTCCCAGACCACCATTACCGAGGCCGGCATCGCGTTCCATCTCTATTTTCTCTTCGTAGCTCAAACCCAACTGATGCAGTGCATCGGCCGTATCATCATCCAGTCCCAGATTGAGAATGGCATTACCCAGTGCACGCCCCATAAGAAACTCAAGCGACAGGTAGTAAGCGCGCTTGCCGTCCTTTTTGAGGTATGCATCTTTGGTATCTTTCCAGTTTTCCATCAGGTGATCGCGGATCGTATATGCCAGCGCCTGATATTTATAATGGTTGGAGTGGCTGCTTGTATGCTGCCCCAGCGTACGCAGATAATGACGCTGCATACCCTTGACTAACCCGGTTGCATTTCTATCCAGCTGTGGAACATCCATTATGTCGATCTTGGGTGAAGATTTGTCTACCATGATGAGTACCCCTTCTGGGTGCTGCGAAAATTTTGAAGCGCACCCTGTCCAAAGCATCCTGCCAAGTCAATGTGACCGCAGGCTGCTGCGCAGTGCGCGGCTATCATTTTCACTATCACCTCGGATCGAAGCCTTGTTGGCTATGGCTAAAGCCCGTTTCACCTGAAACTGACGCCATCAATCATGATGTCGATTTCTCTGTGCATCGGCCACATGATCCGGGGATCAACCTCTCCCCATCAGCCATTTTGAAAATTTAAATAAACCCACTATAATGCTCGGGTAAATGTGAATGGAGGTATCATCATGCTCACTGAAGCCATCTTCATCGTGCTTGTTTTCTCGATACTTGCACTCATCGGAGTGATCTTGTGGAAGGCATCTGAACCGGCCGTATATGACCCGGATGACATCGTAAAAAAAGGTGAATTCGATCCGCATCACCATCACTATACCCCGCATCAGCAGGCAAACGCATCGCAAACCGGCGACAAAAAAAGTCCTGACCGCTCCAGAAACTCAGCACTGTCGGCTTCCGCACGCATGGCAGAGCCCAGCTGGCTGACAGAAACCACCTCTGCGGTGGAAAAACCTCTACAGAGCGCCGGGCGCAGGGACCAGCGTCAGGAGCGCAGAGTCTGGGACAGGCGGATCAATCAGGAACCCGTCAGTAACGACCGCAGAAACAATGATCGCAGAACGGTACCGGTTTACGCCTGATCTCTACGACCAGCGCCTTTCCGGCACGGCATCATCGCCGTTCATTCAGGCTCTTCTGATTTCGGCTGATCTGCATAGAGTGCGGCATGCTCTATTTTGAACAACTCACACTACGACGCGGCAGCAAGTTGCTCTTTGAAGATGCCAGCTTCACCATTCATGCCGGTGACAAGCTGGGCATTACCGGCGCTAACGGTTGCGGTAAATCGTCATTATTCGGTCTGATTCTGGCACAACTGGAGGAGGACTCGGGCGCGTTCCGCATGGATCGCGGCATCACCATCGCCCATGTCGCACAGGAGACCCCTGCCCTGCCTATCTCTGCCATGCGTTATATCATGCAGGGTGACAGTGAACTGACCGAGATGGAGACACAGCTGAATCATGCGGAAGTGCGCGGCGATGGTGAGCTGATCGCCAGACTGCATGAACGCATCGCCACCATTGACGGCTATGCCGCACCTGCCCGGGCGGCACGCCTGATGCATGGCCTTGGTTTTGCGCCGGGTGAAGAGGAGCACGCTGTAGCCAGCTTCTCGGGCGGCTGGCGCATGCGTCTGAATCTGGCGCGCGCCCTGATGTGCCGCTCCGATCTGTTACTGCTCGATGAGCCGACCAACCATCTGGATCTGGAGGCCGTAATCTGGCTGGAGAAGTGGTTGCGCTCCTATACCGGCGCCATGCTGCTGATTTCACATGACCGTGATTTCCTGGACCGCTGCGTCACCCATATCGGTCATATCGAGCAACAGCGCATGAATCTGTATAGCGGCAATTATTCGGCCTTTGAGCGCATGCGCACGGCACAACTGGCGCAACAACAGTCGGCGCACGAAAAGCAGCAAAGTCAGATTGAGCACATGAACAGTTATATCAACCGGTTTAAAGCCAAGGCATCCAAGGCGAAGCAGGCGCAGAGTCGAATCAAGGCGCTTGAGCGCATGCAGCTGATTGCCCCGGCCCATGTCGACTCACCATTCTCGTTCAGCTTCAAGTTTCCCGACAGCGTACCCAATCCCCTGCTGCGCCTGCACAAGGCATCGGCCGGTTATGCCGATAAAACTATCCTGAAACAGATCTCGCTCAGCCTGCTGCCGGGCGAACGTATCGGTCTGCTCGGCCCCAACGGAGCCGGCAAATCAACGCTGATCAAGCTGCTGGCAGGAGAGCTGTTGCCGAGCGGCGGTAGCAGGGAAACAGCAAAAGAGCTGCGTATCGGCTACTTTGCCCAGCATCAGCTGGAGCAGCTACATGATGAGCTGTCACCGATACAACATCTGCTCATGCTGGATGAACAACTCTCCGAGAAGCAGGCCCGCCAGTATCTGGGCGGCTTCGCCTTTCACGGTGATATGGCGACCGCTCCGGTTGCACCGCTCTCGGGTGGTGAGAAAGCTCGTCTGGTGTTGGCGATCATTGTCTATCAGCGACCAAACCTGCTGCTGCTGGATGAGCCGACCAACCATCTGGACATGGATATGCGCCATGCACTATGCATGGCGCTGCAGGATTTTGAAGGCGCCATGATTCTGGTCTCGCATGATCGCCACCTGTTGCGCACTGTCTGCGATGATCTGGTTCTGGTCGCCAACGGTGCGGCTGATCTGTTCTCCGGTGATCTGGATGATTATGCACGCTGGATGCTGGCATCACGGGAGGATGAGGATGAATCTCCTGCTGATTTGTCCCAGCAATCTTCCCGCCGGGATGAGCGGCGCAATCGTGCAGAGCAGCGTAAGTCGCTGCAACCGCTACGCAATCGGGTCAAAAAGCTGGAGGCGGAACTGGAGATCCTGCATAGCAAAAAATCCGCGCTGGATGCGCAACTGGCCAACCCGGAGCTGTATGACGGTACGCGTGTCGATGAGCAGAAGATGCTCAGTATGGAGTCCGCCCAGCTGACACAGAAAATCGATGATACAGAGAGTCATTGGTTACTGGCAGGAGAAGAGCTGGAAGCGGCCGAACTCTCCGCCTGAGATTACTACCAGTGCCTGTCCATGTGATGCGCTGGCCGGCTGTGATCAACCCCTGTCGTTTTTCCTCTGTTGAGAATCAGTGTATAGTGCGGCCATCCCCGCTTCACTATCTGTAAGGAATCCACTCATGAAAAGCACAAGAGAAGTCCCGACATCCAATGAAGGTTGGGTTATTGAAATCATGGATGCATATCAGGATGCAAAAGCCGCCCTCGTGTTTGCTACAGCGGCAGGCAGAGAGATGCATGAAGCTGATCTGTTTCATATGGCGCCGCTCGTCTGTCTGAAATTTCGCGACCTCGGCAATTCGAAAGAGCTGCGCACGAAAGCAAGGGATGCGGCCATCGGCAGTTATATCGCCAATCATGAGGCGGGTAAGCGTAACCTGTATGATCCGGTCATGGCATTTTCATTCTGTTATATGCTTGCCCATTACGGCATCGGGCTGGTAGGCGAAGAACAGTGTCAGGATATCCTGCAGTTTGTTGAGCTGAATCTGGCGAAGATCAAAACAGCTATTGCCAGCCTGACGATATCACCAGCCCAGACAAATTGAAGGGCACACCGTTGTTGATGACTGCCCCGGTGATTTTATCAGCTCGCGCAAGGTATCGAAGGCCTCAGCTAACTCTGTGGTGCAGTATCCCGACTGACCGGCATTGACCCTAAGCTTTGCCGGCGCAGACTAAATCACCTGATTCGCCGCACTGAGGCAAGGGTATCTCCTGCCATCGGACTCATCAGATCACCTCATCAAAGAACGACTGCAAGCAGGTTCATTCGATTGTGCTGCATGCCGCCCTCACCGGCTTGCTCCTGAACCTGACGATGTTTAACCAGAACAGCTAACCTGGACCATTCACAAATGCAGTCACGCCGTCACTTGCTCCTTCGTCGGCAAAAAGCTTCTGCACGATGATCACAACTATTCACACATAGTTCAGGCTAAATCGCATTTTCATCACAGCAGCATGATCTGTTTGCCATTCGCCGCTTCAGGGGGAGTATCAGGGAGCAGACGGGCAGCACCAGCCGGTCTATAATGGCATAATGAGGCCGGATGAGTGCAACAGACCGGTCAGGTGCGGGAGGAAACCATGAAGAATGCCCTTCGACTGCTGATTCCCCTGCTCGCATTGGCCGCTGTCGGCGCATGGATATGGCAGAACCAGCAGCAGGTGAGCGCGGGCGATACGCTGAAGTTGTACGGCAATATCGACATGCGCGAAGTACAACTGGCCATCAATGCCAGCGATCGCATTGTCACTATGCTGGCACAGGAAGGCGATCAAGTGCACAAAGGCCAGCTGCTGGCCGAAGTGGATGGCCAGCGCCTGCAAGCACTGGCCGATGGTGCAGATGCCCGGGTAGAGGCCCAACAGGCTCTGCTGGACCGCATGTTGGCCGGCAGCCGCCCGGAAGATATCCGCAAGGCGCAGGCCGAGCTGGCTGCAACCGAGGCGCAGGCAATGGATGCGCAACGCACCTCTCTGCGCCTGCGCAAACTCAGCAAAAAAGATATGGTCTCAAGAGAGCGGGCCGATAATGCAACCACAGTAGCCACGGCAGCACGCGAGCGGGTAAAGGCCGCCACCCAGCTGCTGCAGCTGGTCGTGCAGGGACCCCGTCAGGAAGATATCGATACTGCCCGCGCGCAGCTGAAAGCCGAACAGGCGCAGTTGGCGCTGGCGCAACACAATCTGCATCAGGCCAGCCTCTACGCACCGATCGACGGCATCATCCGCAATCGCATTCTCGAACCGGGTGACATGGCAACACCGCAACAGCCAGTCTATACGCTGGCCATCACCGATCCGATGTGGGTACGCGCCTATCTGTCGGAAACCGATCTCGGCCGGGTCTCTTCCGGCATGCAGGCTGAAGTGGAGAGCGACAGCTTTCCCGGCAAGCGTTACCGGGCCTGGGTGGGTTACATCTCCCCGTCTGCAGAGTTTACACCCCAATCGGTACAGACCGAGGAGATACGCAGCCATCTGGTTTACCAGGTGCGCGTGCAGGTTTGCAATCCGGACGGTGAGCTGCGTCTGGGTATGCCGGTGACGGTCCTGCTTTCGCTCAAACAGCCCCGGCATGAAAGCAATACGCCTTGTAATCAGGTTGCCGATGCCGGACAGCGTTGATGTCGCATCTGATGCCGTCATCACCCTTAGCGGGGTAAGCCGGGCATTCAACACAGCCGGCGGTCATGTGCAGGCTCTGCATGACGTCGATGCCATCATAACTCGCGGACAGGTCACCGGCCTGATCGGACCGGACGGCGCCGGTAAAACAACACTGATGCGACTGATCAGCGGCCTGCTGACACCGGACAGAGGCAGCGTGACTACGCTCGGATTCGACGTAAAAGAGCAGCCGCTACAGGTACAGGCATCCATGTGTTACATGCCGCAACGCTTCGGTCTCTATGAAGATCTCACCGTGCAGGAAAATCTCGATCTCTACGCCGATTTGCAGCAACTGCCCCAAGACGTGCGCCCGGAGCGCTATGCAGAGTTGATGCATATGACAGGATTGGCTGCATTCGCAGCCCGACTGGCCGGCCAGCTCTCCGGCGGCATGAAACAGAAACTGGGGCTGGCCTGCACCCTGGTCGGCTCACCGAAACTGTTGCTGCTTGATGAGCCGACAGCCGGCGTGGATCCGGTTTCCCGACGTGAGTTATGGGAAATCGTCTACAGGCAAGTTAGTAAAACCGGTATGAGCGTCCTGTTCAGCACCGCCTATCTGGACGAAGCGGAACGCTGTGACGAGGTGCTGTTGCTGCATCAGGGGCGCCTGCTCGGTCAGGATACACCTGCGGCCTTCAGCAGCCGTATGCAGGGACGAACCTGGCATATAGCCCTTGACGAAGAGACCTCCAAACGCGCACTACTGCACCGGATGGCGCAGCTACCCGGCGTCATCGATACCACCATTCAGGGCGAGCAGATACGGCTGGTGATGGCGGCTGACACCCCGGCACCGGATGAAGCGAATCTGCAAGCAACGCCACCTCGTTTCGAGGATGCATTTATCGCCATGCTCGGCGGCGCAGGCACTGCCAGCATCGTGCCGGATCAGCAGCCAACCCCTTCCCGCGCAACCGGTGACGATCAGCTCCCGGTGATCGAAGTAACCGGACTCGCGCGCAATTTCGGCGCCTTTCAGGCCGTCAAAGGGATAGACTTCAGCATTCAACGCGGCGAGGTATTCGGCCTGCTCGGCGCCAACGGAGCCGGCAAATCGACCACCTTCCGCATGCTGTGCGGGCTGCTACCTGCCAGTCAGGGCGAGCTGACTGTGGCCGGCGTCAATCTGCGTGAAGCGCCATCAAGCGCCCGCGCCCGCATTGGTTATATGTCGCAGCGCTTCTCTCTCTACGGATCACTCAGCGTACTGGAGAATATGCGTTTTTTCAGCAGCGCTTATGGACTGGGCCGGCAGCAACGGAAGCTCAGTATCGACCGGGCCTGTAAGCAGTTCGAGCTGGGTGAGGTGATGGCCACTGCGGCCAACGATCTGCCTTTAGGTTACAAACAACGGCTGGCCATGGCCTGCGCACTGTTGCACGAGCCAGACATCCTGTTTCTCGATGAGCCGACTTCCGGTGTCGATCCGCTGGCCAGGCGTGAATTCTGGCACCGCATCAACCTGCTGGCCGAGCAGGGTGTAACCGTACTGGTCACCACCCATTTCATGGAGGAGGCCGAATACTGCGACCGCCTGGTGATCATGGCCGAAGGTACGATTCTCGCCGCCGGCACACCACACGCCATTCGCATGGAAGCCGCCGCCACAGGCCAGCCGGCTGACACCATGGAAGATGCCTTTATTGCGCTGATTCAACGGCAGCCGGAGGTTGCTACAGCATGAACAATGCGCATCAACATCGGGGAGGCATCAGCGCCATGCGGCTGCGCGGGTTAATCCGTAAGGAGTTCCTGCAAATCCTGCGTGATCCGAGCAGCATCGCCATCGCCTTTGTACTGCCGGTGATACTGCTGTTGCTCTTCGGCTATGGCGTATCACTGGATGCGAAACACGTACCTGTGGCACTGGTCGTGGATGAGCCGGGGGCGGCAACGGCCTCGTTCACCGGCTCCTATCGTCACCTGCCCTATTTTGACCCGCTACTGCTGCCGGACATGCATAGCGCCGAAAACGCCATGCGCGAGGGACGTGTGCAGGCTATCGTGCATCTGCGCAGTGATTTTGGTCGCAAGCTGTATCAACCCGGCGGCACGCCGGTGCAGATCATCGTCAATGGCGTCAACGCCAATACCGCCAGGCTGATTCTCGGCTACGGCAGCGGCATCTGGATCAACTGGCTGCAGCAGTATGCACAGATCAACCATATCCATCTGCCTGCATCGGTGCAGGTGGAGCAACGGGTATGGTTCAACAGCGAGTTGAGAAGCCGCAACTATCTGGTGCCCGGCCTGATAGCCGTGATCATGACACTGATCGGGGCATTGCTGACGGCGCTGGTCGTAGCGCGCGAGTGGGAACGCGGCACGATGGAAGCGCTGATGGCCACGCCGGTCACCATGAACGAAATCATTATCGGCAAGATGGCCCCCTACTTCGTACTTGGCTCCGGCGGCATGCTGATCTCCGTGGGCATGGCCGTATGGTTGTTCGACGTGCCGCTGCGCGGCTCAATCTGGCTGTTGTTCGGCGTAGCGGCACTATTTCTGCTCGTGGCGCTCGGCATGGGCCTGCTGATCTCCACACTGGCGCGCAATCAGTTTGTCGCCTCCCAGATTGCGCTGATCGTCACCTTTCTGCCGGCCTTCCTGCTCTCCGGCTTTATTTTTGAAATCAGCAGCATGCCGCAGGTGGTACAAATCATCACCCACATTATCCCGGCTCGTTATTTCGTGGCGCTGCTGCAAACCCTGTTCATGGCCGGGGATATCTGGTCAGTGATCTGGCCCAATGCACTGGCGCTGGCGGTGATGGCACTCATCTTTCTGGCCCTGGTCCGGCGCATTTCGCGCAAGCGGCTGGATTGATATGAGGTTGATACGATGATGGCTTCCTTTTCAGCCGCATGGCAGCGTATTGTTGCGCTGGTCGGCAAGGAGTTTCTCGCCCTGCTCAAGGACAAAAAGAGCCGCTTTGTACTGATCGGTCCGCCGATCATCCAATTGCTGGTGTTCGGCTATGCCGCCACCTTTGATCTGAATCATGTGCCCTATGCCCTCTATAATGAGGACGGCGGTGCCATCTCGCGCCAGCTGGCCGCCCGCTTTGCCGGAGCGCCTGCCTTTGATCTGATCGCCACTATCCGTCGCGATACGGATATCCGACCGCTGATTGATGATCGGCAGGCGCGTCTGATTGTGCATATCTCTCCGCAGTTCAGCCGAGATCTGGCATTGGGAAAACCTGCCCCTGTGCAACTGATTGTGGATGGACGAAACTCAAACTCGGCGCTGATTGTGCTCAATTACGCCAGCAGCATCGTACAGCAATTTAATGCCGAGAGGATGCAGCTCTCCGGCATCGGCCCCCCCGTACATCTGGAGGTACGGGCCTGGTTTAACCCCAATCTGCAGAGCCGCTGGTTTCTCATTCCGGGTATTGCCGGCTTGATCACGCTGATTGTCACGATGCTGGTCACGGCCCTGTCGGTCGCGCGCGAACGCGAGCAGGGCACCTTCGATCAGCTGCTGGTGACGCCGCTGCGTCCCATTGAAATTCTGCTCGGCAAGGCACTACCCGGTTTCATTATCGGCCTGTTTGAGGCAACGGTAATCATTGCGCTGGCTGTATTCTGGTTCCATATCCCGCTGCTTGGCTCACTGCTGACACTCTATACCGGGCTGGCCCTGTTTCTGCTATCGGCTATCGGCGTGGGGCTGATGATCTCGTCACTGGCCGTAACCCAGCAGCAGGGCTTTCTCGGCGCCTTTCTGTTTATGGTGCCGGCAGTCATTCTCTCCGGCTTTGCCACGCCGATCGAAAATATGCCCGAAGCGGTACAGTACATCACGCTGCTCGATCCGTTGCGCTATTTTGTCATCATTCTGCGCGATGTGTTTCTCGAAGGTACGCCGTTTTATCTGCTGATTCCGCAATTCTGGCCGCTGGCCCTTATCGGCATAATCAGCCTGAGCATCGCCGGCTGGCTGTTCCGCCACCGCATGTATTGAAACTATCACCGCCGCTTTTCATGTTAAGCCGGAGATAACCGGCTTGCTTATCAACGGTCAGGTGAAAAGAGGCGGTGAGAAGTATCGTTATTCCTATGGTATTTCTGCGGAGAAAATAACTACGGCAAAAGAGTCACAACCTGACCTGTTTAGCCATATAAAGAAGGATGCAAAACAGGCTGGCCTGTTTCTTACTATCGATAGGATGAATACGAGATGTGGGCTTGAAAGCGTTAAAATGTCTGGCCTGACGATAGCGATAGACGACTGCTCGAAGATATACTTGGTTCTCTTTCTTGCCCATATCAATGCCTCCTTTCGGTTACATCATTTGTGAGCCATGCGATGCGCTCATTTCATATTGGAAAAGAGTCATATTTGCTGTATAATCATTTCTCAGGTATTGCAAACAACCTTCTATGCCGTTTTTACAGGAGATTCACCATGGAAAACAACGCGCAGGACAAGACCAGGCTCGCAGAGCAGTACGATAAGCTTGCCAGTAAATTCAAAGAACTCTACCTGGCAGGAAAGGAACGTGGGCGCGAACCAATGTCAGTGGCGCTGGATGAAGCCCGCGAGCAGTTGACCGCACTTGGGGAGTTCAGCGCGGAACATGGGGAAGAATTGAAACAATACCTTGCCCGCGACCTGGACCAGACCATATTAGATGCGCAGCACCTGGGCGAAGAAGCCAAAGAGCGGCTTAATCCGGCCCGATTGGGCGCAGGTGCGCTTTCCTCACTCGCCACTGCGCTGGAATTGACCAGCAATGCACTGCATTCCCTGAGTGTTAAAACCAAAAATACGCTTGCATACAAAACCGGCGAAATGACATCTGCCGGCACTTTGATCTGCAAAGCGTGCGGACAGAATATACACCTCAAAGGAACAGGGCATGTCCCCCCATGCCCCAAATGCAACGGCACCTTGTTTAACAGGGGCTATTGATTTTTCACATATCGGTTATTCGCAAAGCGGGGAGATTGAGAAATAACGAATAACAACGCAACCAGCCTGACTCTGCATTCGAGCGCGGCGCGCCAAAAAAAGGCGCACCCTCAATTTCAACATTGGCTAACACTTAAGCAAGCAATCAAACATATATCCTCAAGCGAAGAGACTTCGACAGTTCGTTTCACGCGCCATCTGATGCCCCATATCCCGGATATGCCACCATCAAATATTCCACCCGAAGATGAAATGCCAGCTTATTACCCCTGATCCTCGTACACCGGGAGTTTGATAACCGCTGATCAGCCTGCTGATGCTGCCAGCCACTCCTGAACCACCGTCACCTGATCGGTATCAAGTGCACCAACAGCTGCGTAGAGCTGCAACACAGACAAACCATGACTTGCCACGCTGTCGGCCAGCCCTGCCCGGGCACTGGCCAGCCGATCCTCGGCATCCAGCACTTCGCTCATCGTACGCAGACCTGCTTCAAAGCCCGCATGTGCTGCCTCACGCTCACTGCGGGCACTGATCAGCGCCGCCTTCATCGCATCCAGCTCGGAGCCTGTCGCCTGCCACTGCAACCACGCCTGACGCGTGGCCAACTGTGCCTGACGCTGCGCTTCATCCAGATCCGCATCGGCCCGGATTTTTTCCTGTTCACTCTTGCGCTGCTGCGCCCAGGTACCGCCTCCGGCATAGAGCGGCATCGAGAATTCAACACCGATCGATGCCGATTGTACGCGCGAACCGGTACCGAATGTGCCGGAGCTGCTGCGCTGCTTGTCCCAGCCGGCCACCAGCTGCACCTTGGGTAAGGCACCGCCCAGTGCCTTCATTTTATCCGCTTCAGCCATTTCCACCGAGCGCTCTGCCAGCTGCACCTGATCGGCAGCCTCGGCAAGCGCCAGCCACTCCTGCTCCGATACATGATTCAGCCGCAACGGCACAGGCATGCCATCGATAGAGGCCGATACAACAGCTGCGTGGCCAAGTAGTGAGGAGAGAACCGCACCGGCCTGATTCAGCACCTGTTCGGCCCGGATACGTTGTACACGGGTCAGATCACGCCTGCTGGCTGCCGCTAAAGAGGTGTTGACCGGTTCCAGCCCCACCTTGAACGAGGCTTCCGCCTGCTCGGCCAGTCTGTTCATCGCCTGCTCGCTGGCCATGGCCGCTTTCAGCCGTTCTCCGGCACGCATCACATCCAGCCAGGCGGATGCCGCTGCCAGTACTGTCTGCCTGCGGGCCTGCTGCAGCGCAGCCTCGCCCATGGCAGCCGACGCCTTGCCCTGCTCATAGTAGGACCATTTCTCCAGATCAAACAGCGGCTGGAATGCCTTGATACCGTACTCGCTCTTGTGCATGTTCAGCTCGGTTGCCAGCGGAAAAGCTATCGGCCTGTCGTAAGCAATATCTTCGCGCACTTTCTTCCAAGAACCACTGGCCACCACATATGGCAACAACCAGGCGCGACCCAGCTTCTCATCTTCCAGCGCACTCATGCGCCCGGCTTCGGCCGACTGCAATGCAGGGGCATGGGCCAGCGCATCGTTTACCGCCTGACTCAATGAGACCGGTTGTGCACAGAGCGTCGGCGTTAACAGCATCACTGCCGTGCATGCCAGATAGAGACGTTTCATGCCTTCACCTCCTTGTCGGAATCCTTACCTGTTCCATGCCAGCGTGCAGAGAGGCGCACCAGCCCGTTCTCCAGCAGCGAGTAAGCTGCCGGCACCACCACCAGCGTCAGCAGCGTGGATGAGACCATACCGCCGATCACAGCTACTGACATTGGGATGGTCATTTCACTACCCTTTCCCAACCCCATTGCCGTCGGCAACAGCGCAAAGATAATCGTCATCGATGTCATCACAACCGGCCGCATACGCACAGGGCAGGCCTTCAGCAGTGCTTCATCGACACCCATACCCTGCTCACGGTACTGATTGGTCAGATCCACCAGCAGGATCGAATTTTTAGCCACCAGTCCTACCAACAGTACCAGCCCGATCATGGAGAAGATATTCAAGGTATTGCCTGTCAGCCAGAGTGCCGCCACGCCGCCGATAATAGCCATCGGTTGCGCCAGCATCAGCACCCATGGTTGCGCCAGCGAGTTGAACTGGCTGGCCAGCACCATAAACACCAACAGCATACCGATAGCAAAGGCAAACAGCATGTTCTTGCCGGTTTTACTGAATTCGGCCGCCTGACCGGTATAGATAATGCTATACCCCGGTGGCAATAACTCTTTACCGAGATCGCTGATCTGCTCCACCGCGGCACCCAACGGCATTTCAGGGGCGGAATAAAACATGCCCGCATAGCGCAGATCCATTTTCTGGATCACTGCGGGACCCAGCTTGGCCTGCCAGGATGCGATGGTATCCAGCCGGATTGGCGCACCACCATCGCCGCGCAGGTAGATTCGGCTCAGGTCGGCCGGATGGCTCAGCTCTCCCGGCTCTGCCTTCAGACGCACATCATAGCGATTGCCGTCGCCCGGCTGCTCATTATAACGGGCAATATCCATTCCTCCGGCCAGCACACCGATAGCCTGGGCCACATCAATCGCACTTACCCCAAGATCACTGGCACGCTGTCGATCCACCCGGATATCCAGTTGCGGCAGATCCAGCTGCAGATCCAGATCCATATGGCCCATGCCCTCTACCGGCAGCAGACGCGCCAGCATCCGGCGCGACACATCGGCTACCACATCCAGATTGGGCCCGTTCACGGCAAACTGCAACGGCTCACCGCGCTGACCACCACCAACAATCGGTACTTTCACGGCAAAGGCATGCAGGCCGGGAATCAGATCCAGTTGCTGCTGAATCACCGGCAACACATCCCATTGCCGGTGGCTGCGCTGCTCCTTGGCGACAAGCCGCACATAGGCGGTACCCTGATTCACCTGCCCCAACTGACCGGAACCTATCAGGGTAAAATAGCTGCTGATATCGGGATTTTTGGCCAACACCTGCTCAATCCCCCGCAGTCTGGCATCGGTATCCTGAATCGATGCGCCCAGCGGCACCTTGAAGACCACCATAAAGCGGCCCTCATCCTCCTTGGGTACAAAGCCCTTGCCGATCATGCCGAACAGTGACGTGCTGGCGACAAATACAACCAGCGCCAAAAGCAACACGACGCCGCGATGATGCAGGCAGCCTGCCAGCAGGCGTGTGTAGAATGCATCCAGGCGTAGAAAGGCGCGGTCGAAAAATGCATATATGCGGCCATGTTCCTTATGCACCTGCAGATAGCGTGATGCCAGCATGGGTACCAGCGTCAGTGATACAAACAGTGAAGCCAGCACACCGACAGTGACAATGACAGCAAAAGCGTTAAAAAAGCGACCAATCATACCATCCATAAAAATCACCGGTGCAAAAATGGCCACCAGCGTCAGGCTGGCAGCAATCACGGCAAAGGTGACCTGAGATGAGCCGGCAAGTGCGGCACTGCGTGCATCCGGCTCCAGCCCCTGCTCACGATGCCGGTAGATATTTTCCAGCACCACAATGGCATCGTCCACCACCACACCGATCAACAGCAGCAGTGCCAGCAGCGTCATCAAATTCAAGGTAAAGCCGAAGAGGTAGGCCATGGCGATGGCCGCCAGCATGGAGACCGGAATGGCTGTTGCCACAATCAGGGTGGAGCGCAGGCTCTTTAAAAAGACCAGCACCACCAGTGCCGCCAGCAGTACCGATTCAAAGATATGTTCAATCAGACCATCGACAATACCCTGCACAATATCGGCATCATTGGTCGCGACACCGATATGCAGACCAGGAGGCAGGGCCGGAATAATCTCCTTGTCCAGGCGCTCTTTCACCTGATCGACAATGGCCACCACATTGGCACCGGTCACCTTGATGATGCCGATACCTACTGTCGGTTCACCATTGTAGCGGGCCAGCTGGCGATCATCGGCCATACCATCTTCAATGCGGGCAATATCATTGAGCCTGATCAGGTTGCCATCGCGTGCACGCACCACCAGCTCTGCCATGGCATCCAGGCTGTGAAACTCCATATCCAGCTTGATCATATATTCGCGTTTGCCGCCGGTAAGAAAGCCGCCGGGAAACTGTACATGCTCCCGCTTGAACGCTGCCAGCACTTCGGGAATGGTAATCCCCATACCCTGCATCCGTGCCAGATCCAGCCAGATACGAATGGTGCGCTTGCGCTCACCACCAATCTGCACCTCGCCCACACCGCTGATATTCTCCAGCCGCTTTTTGATGACGTTACGGGCATATTGATTCAGTTGCGACAGCGTGCGATCACCTGTCAGCGTCAGCCATAAAATCGGGGCGGCACCAATTTCCACTTTGGCCACGACCGGCGGATCGGTAGCAGCCGGCAACTGGCGCAGTGTTTGATTGACCTTGGCCTGCACCTCATTAAAAGCGATATCGATATCCTTACTCAGTTTAAACTGAACGGTCACGATCGATACGCCGGGTGTAGAATAGGAGATCACATGGTCAATACCCGGTACGCTGTTCACCTTCTCTTCGATGATAGATGTAATAGAGGCATCAATAACCTCAGGATCCAGACCGGTCTGTACCGTTGTCACTGACACCATCGGGAAATCAACGGTCGGGAAACGATCGACACCGATACGGTCATAGCTGATCAGACCGAACAGCACCAGCAACGCAGACATCATCCATGCCAGCACATGCCGGTCGATCGATACCGATGAGAGACTCACGGCTGCACGCCTTCACTGTTATGCACCGCGACCACTGCCCCGTCACTCAGGTAGCCGGCGCCGTCAGCGGCTACCACAACACCTGCATCCAGACCGCTACTCACCTCGACAAAGCCCTGAAGGTGTACGCCTGTAATGACACTGACTGCCTGCGCTTTGCCATCTTCTATGCGGTAAACCACCGTACCGGATGGCCTGAGCACAATACACTCTTCCGGCACAACCACTGCCCCACTGTGCGTGGCGGTGACAATCTCCGCACTGACCGATCCGCCCGGCCGCCATTGCCCGGGGTTATCTTCCAGATCGACGCGTACCTCAAAGGCATTACTGCTGCCCACCATCGGCGTCAGATCCGTAATCGTGGCGGTGACGATCTGGCCACCTGAAGGTAGCCGCAAGCGCACCGTTTGCCCCTTCTGAATATGTGCTGCACGCGTTTCCGGTAGCGGAATGGATACCGTCAAACGCTGAGCCGCAGCCACCTTGAACAAGGGCTTGCCCAGACCGATATAATCACCGGCTGCAACCATGCGCTGCTCGATATGGCCCGCGACCGGTGCTGTGATGCGGGTGCGTTGCAGATTGTTGCGCGCCTGAATAAGAGTGGCCTGTGCGGCCTGCTCACGCTGCTGCAGTACATCCAGCTGGGCCTCGGCCTGTTCGAGCAGGGTCGGCGAGATATAGTGTTTATCAATCATACTGCGATAGCGGGCGACCAGATTCTGCTGTGCCTGTTGCTCGGACTGCAGCCGTCTTACTTCTGCCTCTGTGGTTGCCACTGCCGCCTTTGTATCGCTGTCATCGAGCACAGCCAGTAACTGCCCGCGCGCAACCGCTTCACCGGCCTGTACCTGCACACTGATGACCCGGCCCGGCACTTCCGCGCCGATGGTCGTGGCTACCGGATCAATAATCCGGCCCAGTGCGCTCTCCCTTATTTCTAAATCCCGCGCACTACTCACCGCCGTGGTGATTTTTACCGTGCGCGGATGTACGACCTGCTGTTCACCGGATGATTCATTGCTTTTTTCATCACCACAGCCGCTAAGCAGCAGGGCTGCCATGAGTAGTAGAGGCAGCGCATTCATGCTTTACCCCCTGCTGCCTGTGCCTGATAGCGCAGACCATCCACCAGCAGTGCGAACATCGATTCGGCAGCATCTTCCATACGCACAAACGGCGTGTCAGGCAGGTGTTTGAGTACCGGCCAGACCAGAAACAGGAAGAGATTGATACTGACTACAGAGGCTGCAGCGATACCGGTATCCATATCATGGCGCAAAGCCCCTGTGGACTGGGCTTTTTCCAGCAGCTTGCGCAGATGAATAAAATGTTCACCGAACACATCCTCGGCCAGCCGTCTGGCCTGCTCGTCACGACCCAGCGTTAACTCGCGCAGCACCAGTCGCACCACATCCGCATGCGCAAGCGTCTCTTCCAGATCCTGCCGCCGGTAATCGGCCAGCGAGATCAGTGGATCACCGTCCTCACGCGCAGCCAGCAGCGCCAGTAGCTGACCAATCCCTTCGCAGGAGCGTCTGACTACTGCCTGATAGAGCGCATCTTTACTTTCAAAGTGGTGAAATACCGTAGCTTTGGAGATACCGGCGGCTTCAGCGATTTCGCGAATCGACACACCATCCAGCCCCTTGCCGGCAAACAGCGTTTGCGCTGCATCGAGAATTTTCGTACTACCGGGCATCATCACACCTCCGAACAGATCAAGCGCCATGGTACTGACCGACCGGTCGGTTGGTCAACCCTCCGGCAATTCGTCGACACTTATGCACAAAAACAGTTTTGGTTTGCGGTATTTAATCCCCGTTATCAGTCTGCCGGGGAAATACAACACAAGCAGATTGCTATGCTGTCTGCCAAAAAGTGACTGTTCATGTTCACCGGTAGCAAGCAGATTTATTGCAAGGCAATATTGAGTGTCACGCCAGTGTCATGTGAATGCATCCTGTGAATCAGCAAAATCACGAAGTCCAAAAATGCGTCTTAATCGGTTTGTATCTGGAAAAAGTATTATAAACAATCGTCAAGAGATCATTAGAGGCTTAAGCCTGACCGGCTGGTTACGCATCCGTTCGTAACGCTCCGTCCCTGCCACTGAGTTCTCAGGCTGGCTATCTATTACTTAATAAAAGTAGAGTATTGTGCGCATATGATAATTAAAATTGTGAACATAAAAGCCATTAAAGTAGCGGCATTAGAACATTTGCATGAGCCTGAAAAACTGGAGCAATCCATTGAGCAATTTAAAGCCTGGCGCAACGAAAGCGGCTGCTCACCGGTAACGGAGAAACGCACGTTCGGCATTGCTCACAGTAACCCTGAAGCCCGGCCTATTCAAACGTTTCGCTTCGATATTTGCGGCGAAGTCGATGCTGACATAACCGACAATGCATATGGCGTAGTGAACAAGGAAATCCCTGCTGGTCGCTGTGCAAAACTGCGCCATAAGGGTTCACTCGAGCCTCTTGCAAAACTATTCAAACCAATTGATTTAAGCCTCGCATAAGAGGCGAAAGGAATCTCCCTGTCTGGTAGGGT
>PFXI01000084.1:0-1133 GCA_002791575.1 Zetaproteobacteria bacterium CG_4_9_14_3_um_filter_54_145
CATATTCAACAGCTCGACACGGCTCTGCAGTTGCTGCACCGTAACATCCAGCGCACGAAAATTGCGATCATCACTGGGCTCCAGATCTGCCGATGCATGTACAATGCATGTACGTAACATCAGATCCTGCAGGCCATTAACCGAGGCGTCGGTAATCCAGGAAAAGACGCGTAACAACACACCACCCAGCACAGAGCCGATCAGCGTGGTATAAAATGCGATCCCCATACCGTTCATGGCCGTACGTAAACCTTCCACAAGCAGGCTCTGATCAACACCGAGTGAGCCAAGCGCGCCACTCAAGCCATTCATGGTGATGGTCATGCCCAGCACCGTACCAATCAGGCCGAGTGTGATCATCAGATTACCCAGCAAGCCGACAAACTGGCTGATCCGGTGCTGTGAGGAAAACTCAACATCAATCAATGCATCCACATTCACGCGCCCGTTGCGTGCGGTAATCGTATTCATCGCCTCAACAAAATGGTCAACCAGATGGCCGCCGGCAGTCTCCCGAACACCGGCAAGCCCTTTGTTTATCATCTGCGATTCGATGCGGTAGGCACGAAACCATTCGCCCGTCAGCTTCATCGCCTGCACCAGACTCACACCCACGCCCAGCACAAACATACCCAGAATCAACCAGGTCACCCGTGTATGATCATTCTCAATAAACGAAATAACATTCGTCTGGCGGGACATCATCGCAAATACCGTAATCGCCGAAATTGCCCAACCCATCCATAAGGCAAAGGTCCTGAGCGCCCGCTGATCCGCCGAGCTCTGTATTACATTTGAAGCCATATCGTGCCTCTCCCTGTTCTGTTCAAGCAGCGCGATCTGTTACGCTGGCTGCAGCCTGCAACGATGGCCACGTCTATTGATCCCCGGCGCCATGGCCAGGCATATCAATATCGTCATATTCGGTATCTGAATCCAGGCGCCCGCCGCGATCCGAACCATACAGATTGACCATGAAAAAAATAAACATAAACGCCACGATAAAATAGAGTACAGCGTAGAGATGGCCCATCGTGAACCAGGCCCGCGCATGATCCGGCCTGTCACCCCAGAACGGCAGGGAGAGGCCAAAGGCCACGATAAGCACCCCTATAATCACCGCATAAAACCAT
>PFXI01000084.1:1141-22338 GCA_002791575.1 Zetaproteobacteria bacterium CG_4_9_14_3_um_filter_54_145
TTGTTCAGTCGCTCCTCATCGGAGGCATAGCCATACTGATCAGCGGGGATTTCTCCCCACTCCTGATGGGTGTTTTGCAATATTTTCTGCTGCTCACCTGATGGTTTCATTTCAACCTCCTGACTGCTTATCCGGTACAAAATGTGTAACACGAAATGCTTCCGACCAACCATTTTCCACACGGGCACGTACAATAAACCGATGTAATCCAGCAGACATGTTTGCATGCAGATGCAGCATCACATCGGCACTGCCTGCTGCGTCAAAGTGCACATGCTTTTGCTTTAGTTCATACATAGAAGGATCCAGCCCCTCTACCTGCAGCGTAATATCGGTCGGTTGAAATAATTTATGGGCAAGATGAACCCTGTAGTCGAGGATCTTGCCCCCCTTGCCTTCCGCCTCTTTGTAAACCGAGAGGTGTTCGCTCTGATAACTGCCAATTCCGACACCAAACAGCAATAAGCCGGCCAGCGTTGCCAGCAGGGGCTTCCTGGTACGGGCAAAAAAGCCAACAACAGGATGCCCCCGCCTTGAGGAGCCATCTTGCACACCACTCACAAAACTCAGCAGGCCGGGCCCTTCAAGCTTCTTGCTCTTGCTATGCAAGGCATCACAGGCTGTTACACATGCACCACAATTCACGCAATTATCAATCACTCCTGTTGTACGTGGGTCAAGATCGAAAAAACATGCGTCCACACAATAATGACAACCGGCACAGTGATCCGACCTCTGCGCATCATAGTGAATTCTCAATGATTCCGTTTTTTTGAATGACTCCTGCCACACACGATAAAAACAGATATTTTTGCACCAGAAGTGTCTGACAGCAGCAATATCGATCAGAAAGAGTGCAGTAAAGATAAAATAGATCCAATACAGGCTGCCCGTCTCTCTTGCAGATTCAGAAAACGTCATAAATGACCATATCACCGACGGTGAGTTAAAATAGAGTAACGGGATAAGCGCATAAATCATGGCAGGCAATAGCACACCAACACCAAATAACAGATAATTCAACAGCGATTGATTGCGCATCGCAACCTGCATCTTCTTGCCACTGATATCCATCATATCCGTACTGCGACCGAGCAACTTGCGAGTCAGCATATTTGCAAATTCCGATGCTGTATTTTGCGGACACACCCAACCACAAAAGGCACTTCCTACCAGCGAATAGCTCATCACCAACAGGCTGGCAACAAACATCCAGAAACCAAAGATGATCGTAATATCCGAGAACCAGACCTGCCGATCCAGCATGATGGCGCTACCGGCAGCCATATCGATACGAAACAGGCCTGTTATCGGCACAAGAATCAGGGCCAGCAGTGTCAAATACTGCACTGCCCGGCGGGCCGGATGCAGTATGGCGCTTCCGGGCACGCGCGCTTGCCGGACAGCTATCCCGGCCAGAGCTTCGTTGGCAGACACGCTCAGTGCCCCCTGTGATGCGCGCAAACAGGGCCAAAAACAATGGCCCAATCAGATATCAGTCGTCTCCGTTTATTGCTACAGTTCATGGGCGGCAACAGTAGTAAGCGTGCGTATATCTATCAATTGGCTAAGAAAAGAATCATTATGTGCAAAATTGCACACACCTGGAGGTCATGATGAACTGGGATGATTTGCGCCTGTTCCTGGCTGTCGCCCGCGAAGGCTCGATCAGTGGCGGCGCCCGCAAGCTCGGCGTTCAACACTCGACCGTATCCAGGCGTATGCGCGCACTGGAGGCGAAGCTCGGCGTGCGCCTGATTGAGCGAAAAAAGAGCGGCTACGAGTTAACACCTGCCGGTGAGCGGCTGAAGCTGGCAGCCTGTAAAATGGAACATCAGTTACTGGAAGTGGACGGCAGTCTGGGCGGCTGGGATGCCCGCCTGACCGGAGAGCTGCGGGTATCTGCTATCAACAGCATGGCATCCGGTATTTTAATGCCCATGTTTGCCCGCTTTAGCCGGCGCTACCCGGATATAGAGCTTCACCTGCTCACATCAAATGAAAATATCAGCCTGGTCGAGCGCGATGCCGATGTGGCTATGCGTTTAACCAACACGCCAACAGATACGCTGATTTGTACGCTGTTGGGCACGGTAACATCAACAGTCTATGGCAGCCGCGACTACCTTGCACAGCTGCGCTCACAGGGAGGAAAACCTGCATGGCCCGGGGTAACCTGTTGTGGCTTTCATCAAAGCTGGACAAAGAAAAAAAGTGCAGGCCAGCGCCAGACATTTTTCGTCGATGATCCCCTGTTGACTACCGCCGCGCTGAAGCAGCAGATGGGTGTAGCCTATCTCCCCTGCTTTATGGGAGATTGTGAGCCTGAACTGGAGCGCTTTTGCCCGCCCGACCCGCAAATGAATCTTGGTCTCTGGCTGCTGTTTCATCCCGACCTTAAACAGACCGCCAGGGTACTGGCATTTCGTGATCACATGCTCGATGAGATGAATGCACACATGGCGCTGTTTGCGGGTAAGCTGCCTGTTGGAAAAAAAGCTGAAGCGTCGGAGTAGAAAATCGCTGACCTGCCTGATCTACCGCTGAACAGATTGATGCGTTCATTCTCAAAGCCTGAAAACCCCGCCTGAACAGTGCTCTGCTCTGTTACGCTATATCCGAGGCGTTATCGCAGAAGCTGTTCCAGTGCCTCAGCTGTTACCGGGCGGCCATAATAGTACCCCTGCCCCTCATTGCATCGCTCTGAACGCAGAAAATCCTGCTGTTCCAATGTCTCGATACCCTCTGCAATCACTTTCAGTTCAAGGGCATGGCCCAGGGTAATGATAGCACGCACAATAGCGTCATCCTGACTGTCATGGGTTACGTTCCTGACAAAGGCCTGATCAATTTTCAGCTTATCAATGGGAAACTGTTTCAGATATGCCAATGATGAGTGTCCGGTACCAAAATCATCGATGGCCAATACTACACCCAGATTTTTCAACTCGTGCAGCAGGCGAATGGCATGCCTGGGGTCCCCCATCACAAACCCTTCTGTGATCTCCAGCTCCAGACATTGGGGCTCCAGGCCGGTTTCCGCAAGCACCGTGGCCACCAGGTCAACCAGATCAATGCGTGTAATTTGAGCGCCGGCAATATTTACAGCCACAAGTTTGAGCGCAAACCCTCTTTTCTTCCAGGTAGCCATTTGCGCGCAAGCCGTACGCAAAACCCACTCACCGATGGGGACAATCAGCCCGCACTCTTCGGCAAGCGGAATAAATTTAGCGGGTGAAACCATACCCATTTCCGGATGTTGCCAGCGAATCAATGCCTCAGCGCCTATAATTTCGCCGCTTTGTAGTGATACCTGCGGCTGATAGTAGACAATCAACTCATTTTGTTTGAGCGCACGCCGCAATGCCGACTCCATTCGGGCGCGTTCAACCGCGGCAGAAGTCAACTCATTCAAATAGAACCGGTAGCTGTTTTTGTCATCTTTATTGGCTTGAAACATGGCTACATCGGCATGGGATATCAGCGCACTTTTCCGTTCGCCATCATCAGGAAAAATGCTTATACCAATACTGGTACTCATATACAGCTCGTGCCCTTCAATGATAAAAGGCTCCGCAAATGAATCGGCCAGCTTATGCGCCAGTACTCCGGCATCTTCAGCTTTACTCAGTCCTTCCATGATAATAAGAAACTCATCGCCAATAAGTCGTCCAATGGTATCTTCTTCACGCAAGCGAGAGACAAGCCTTTCAGAGACTTCGACCAGCAGTTTATCACCAACCGCATAACCCAGGCTGTCATTCACGTTTTTAAACCGGTCCAGATCGAGAAACAGAACAGCTACCCTGTTTTTGTCGCGGCGGGCACGTTCAAATGCATGCTCCAGTCGGTCATTCAGTAATACTCTGTTCGGCAGGCTGGTCAGCGCATCATAGCTGGCTTGATGGGCAAGTTTCTCATGTGCCAGTTTATGCTCAGTAATATCCTGCAAAATGGATATCACCAGAACCGTGCCATTTATATGTGCTTTGGAGACTGATGTTTCAGCCGGGAATTGCTCACCATTTCCCCTCAGTCCGACCACCTCCGTCCGTTGCTGCATATCGGGGGCGGCACTATCACATGCAATAAATGCCTGCATTTTCTGGCGATGCACGGCCCGGTACTCTTCCGGCATCAGCATATCCATGGGTCTGCCAACAACCTCATCGCAGGTATAGCCGAAGACTTGCATGGCACGGTGATTAAACAGAATAATATTTTGATGCTCATCTACACAAACAACTGCCTCGATGGAGAGCTCCAGCAAGGTAGAAAGCAGTGCATTTTCAAAATCCCGATCAAGCCCCATCATCAATACCCCGCTACTCATCCATTATCATACTATGCCTGCATCAGGCAAAAAAATCATCCCGTACCGGGCTACAGATAAGCGCCGAACAATTAACTCAACGGCGTGAACAGCGACTCCAGATCCGCCGGAGTCCACAGAGGCGTTCTGCCTGCACCCTGCTGATGGATGCTGCTGGCCAGATCCCGTTTGCGCTCCTGCATCTCCAGAATACGCTCCTCTACCGTCCCCTCCGTCAGCAGCTTGTAGACAAACACAGCCTTGTCCTGACCGATGCGATGGGCACGATCGGTTGCCTGCGCCTCCACTGCCGGATTCCACCAGGGATCGTAATGAATCACTGTATCGGCTGCGGTCAGATTCAAACCTACGCCGCCAGCCTTCAGGCTGATCAGAAACAGCGGCACCTCTCCGCTCTGGAAACGCTCAACCGGCGTATCACGATCGCGCGTCTGACCGGTCAGTTTGACATAGTCGATACCCTGAGCCGTTACCGCAGCCTCAATCAGCTTCAACATGGACGTAAACTGCGAGAAGAGCAGCACCCGCCGCCCCTCTTCGATCATCTCCGGCAACATCTCCATCAACATCGATAATTTGGCCGACTCCGGCAATTCGCCCTGCAAACCGCGAACCAGTCGCGGATCACAGCAGACCTGACGCATTTTCATCAGCGCATCGAGCACCACAATCTGGCTCTGGGCTACCCCCATTGAAGCCATCGCATCGCGCACCCGTTTCTGCATCGCCAGGCGCACACTCTCATACAACTGGCGCTGCGCGCCCTCCATCTCGATCGAACGAATGATTTCTGTTTTCGCCGGCAGCTCCAGCGCCACCTCATCCTTGCCGCGCCTGAGCAGGAAAGGGCGAATGCGCATATTCAGTGCATCCTGCCGGGCCTGATCGCCCTGTATCTCGATCGGTTTGCGAAACACTTTGGCAAACTGTCGCTTATCAAGCAGGTAGCCGGGTAGCAGAAAATCAAACTGGGCCCATAACTCACCCAGATGGTTTTCCATCGGCGTACCGGTCATGCACAACTTATGGCTGGCTACGAGTCTGCGTACATGTTGCGCAGCTTTCGACGTGGCATTCTTGATATATTGTGCTTCATCAAGAATAAGCAGGTGCCACGGCTGCTCCTCCAGTACTTCAAAATCACGCACAAGCAAAGGATATGTCGTCAATACAATATCAAAATCACTGATCTCGGCAAAGCGCTCCATCCGGTCTGGCCCATGCAGCACCAGCACAGAGAGATCCGGTGTGAATTTTTTAGCTTCCCGACGCCAGTTATGCATAAGGCTCGTCGGTGCAATCACCAGTGCCGGCTGCTGCAAACGCCCTGCCTCTTTTTCTATCAGAATATGCGTCAGCGCCTGTACCGTTTTACCCAGTCCCATATCATCGGCCAGAATACCCGCCAGCTGCATCTGCCGCAGCATCTGCATCCAGTTCACACCCTCATGCTGATATTCCCGCAATGTCGCCTGCAGGCCGGCAGGTAGCGCGCAGTCCGGCACGCTGCCGATATCGGCCAGCTGCCGCATCTGCTGCAACCAGACCGAACTGCTCACCTGAACAGCCCCTCCCTCAAAATGGGATTCCAGCGCCAGCATTTGCGGCACACTCAGACTGGCTTCCGTGGCCCGACCACCAGCGAAGACATCCAGCATATAGTGCAGGATATTGGCAATGGTATCGGCAGGAGCGGCCAGAAACCGACCATCAGGCATCGGCAGCGCAATGCTTTGCTGCTCACGCATCGATGCCAGCGATGGCGCACTGAGTAATTTCGGTTGATTACCCACCCAACGGGCCAGTACATCAATCAGGTCCACCTCTTCGCCGTTATCCAGCGTGGCGGTGAACTGGGCATGTCCGGTCAGAGTGCTGCCGCCGGCGCCACCCGGCTCTTCACCCAGCTGTAGCTGCCATGAACGCGCCGTTTCCATACGAAACGGGAAATCATCCATCACTTCAACATGGAAGCCCTGCTCTTTGAGCAGGTCAATCTCATACAGCATCCAGTCCGGCCACTCACCGTCCTCAGGCAGTATGAAGTGATGATTTTCAACATCCATCCCCGCTTCCAGCCTGTGCTCGGCAAGCGCATGCAGACCGCTGGTGCACAGTGCATCCACTGCTCCCGCATGAGCCGCAGCGTCCAGCGTATAATCAACCACCCTGTCGCCCCGGATACTGCGAATCGTCCTGGAGTGATTGCCATAAGGGATGCGGGTACCATCATAATCCATATACAGGCTGGCAACATGAAATACTTCCGGTTTGTTGTAATAACCACGCCCCTGCGGACGAATCGTAGTCAATTGCAACCTGGGCACAGGCACGACCTGCCGGCGTTCGTGGATCAGACAAAGTGGCGCAGGTACACCTGCCGGCAAATGCTCACGTACCGCCTGCAACACCTCTTCTGAACTATCCAGTTCTACTGCCGGCATATTCAACAGAATTTCCGCCACCGCAGCCGGTTGGGCGCTATCCACCGCTGCACATATCGCCTTGTGAGGGTCAATAAACCAGGGCGGCGAAGTCGGTATCACCACTTCATCAGCAGACATCGCCAGTGTCAGATACTGATCGCCGCGGCCATCTAGCTGCCAGCGCCATTCACCTGTCCGTTTTTCACCGCGCTTGATCGCCGGTGCCTCTTTGCTCTGCCAGTGACATCGCCCGCTGGCCAGAATCCGCTTGAGGATGCGCAGCCCGTCTTCGCCCTGTAAACGATAACCGTGCAGGCTACCCAAAGAACGATCCATCGCCACTTCACGCAAAATCCGCTCATCCGATGCCAGCAGATATTGCGGTGTATGGTGACTCAGAATATTGGCCGGGCTGTAAACGCTGGCTTTACCATAACCGCCATCCTTGAGCTGGCGGGCAGTAAGGCATTGCAAGCGCACATTGCGCTCGCCATCCGGCTGCAGAATATACAATAGCCGCTGCTTGACGCTGTCGGGGAATTCATCACGCACCGGTTGCCCGTCCCGTACCTGATCCAGCGCTCCCAGCCACTGGGCAAATGCAAACGGTATCGGGCTGGTTTTCACCTCTGCTTTTGCCTGCTCATCCGCCTTATCCATCCACGCATACAGCGATGCCGCAACGTGCTTGCAATCACCGCCCACTGGACACGTGCAGCGGGACACCATCGCCGCCTTGCTGTTGAAGCGGACATGCACATGGTACGGCTCGCTCTGACTACCGCTGACCTCGGCCACAAGCAGCCCGTCATCCATCGTTACATCCAGCACATGCCCCTGCCGATCATAGGCTTTGCCACGCGAACTACACGCCGCACCCAGCATTTGCTGAATCCGTTCATCACTGATCACAGGCCACTCAGCCATTCACTAACTCCTTTAAGCCAATTAATTCATCCCTGTAGCGCACGGCATCTTCAAAGCGCAGGTCAGCAGCCGCTTCCGCCATCAGCCGCTCCAGCTCACTCATACGCTGCTGGCGCTGGGCGGGCGTCACCGGTTCCGGTTCCGCCACCTCGGGAATATGCGCATAATCCATCTCATACACTGAACCCAGGATATCCTTGATCTCGGATTTAACCGTCTGCGGGGTAATACCATGTTCGGCATTGTACTGCAGTTGTCGCGTACGCCGCCGTTCTGTTTCATCCATGGCCCGCTGCATCGAGTTGGTGATCTTGTCTGCATAGAGAATCACCCACCCTTCGACATTGCGCGCCGCCCGTCCGATGGTCTGGGTCAATGATCGCTCGGAGCGCAGGAACCCCTCTTTATCGGCATCGAAAATTGCCACCAGAGCCACTTCCGGCAGATCCAGCCCCTCGCGCAGCAGGTTAATTCCGACCAGCACATCAAACTGACCCAGTCGCAAGTCGCGCAGGATCTCCATACGCTCCACCGTATCGATATCCGAATGCAAATAGCGTACCCGCATATCGAGATTATTCAGGTATTCGGTCAGATCCTCGGCCATGCGTTTGGTCAAACAGGTAGCCAGCACCCGGAAACCGGCAGCAATAACCGGTTTTGCCGCCGACACAAAATCATCCACCTGCGTGCGCGCCGGCCGCACTTGCACCGGTGGGTCAACCAGCCCGGTCGGCCGGATCACCTGCTCGACAATCACACCCCCGCAATGCTCCAGTTCATATGCGCCCGGTGTGGCGGAGACATAAATAGCCTGCGGTATAATCGCCTCGAACTCGGGAAACTGCAGCGGCCGGTTATCCAGTGCCGAGGGCAGGCGGAAACCGAAATCCACCAGTGTGGTCTTGCGCGCTCGATCCCCTTTGAACATGCCTCCGATCTGCGGCACGGTCACATGTGATTCATCAAGCATCACCAGCGCATTATTGGGCAGATAATCGAGCAGCGTCGGTGGCGCTTCACCGGGCATGCGGCCGGTCAGATGACGTGAATAGTTCTCCACCCCCGTGCAGTAACCCAGCTCCTGAATCATCTCCAGATCATAGATTGTGCGCTGCTCCAGCCGTTGCGATTCAACCAGCTTGTTGTTGTCGTGTAACTCGGCCAACCGTTCGGCCAGCTCTTCACGGATGGCATCCATCGCCCTGAGCATCTTTTCTCGCGGCGTGACAAAGTGACTCTTGGGAAACACCGTGTATTTATGCAGCGATTCAATACGACGGCCTGTCAACGGATCAAAGCGGCTTATCGCATCCACCTCATCGCCGAAAAATTCAATGCGAATGGCAAAATCCTCGGCATGTGCGGGAAACACCTCCAGCACATCACCACGCAGGCGGAATGTACCACGATGAAAATCCATATCATTGCGCTGATATTGCAGCTCAACCAACTTGTTGACCGCCGCCCGCTGATCTGTTTCCCGTCCCACCTCTACATAGAGCAACATCTCGGCATAGGCCTCGGGACTGCCCAGACCATAGATACAGGAGACCGATGACACGATGATGACATCCTCGCGTTCGAGCAGCGCGCGCGTGGCGGCATGACGCATGCGGTCAATCTGTTCATTGATTGCCGAATCCTTTTCGATATAGGTATCCGACTGCGGCACATAGGCTTCCGGCTGATAATAATCGTAATAGGAGACAAAATACTCGACCGCGTTATCTGGGAAAAACGTTTTGAATTCACCATATAGCTGAGCTGCCAGCGTCTTGTTCGGCGCCATGATCAGCGTCGGCTTCTGTGTTCGCTCGATCACACAGGCCATGGTATAGGTCTTGCCGGAGCCTGTAACTCCCAGCAGTGTCTGGTGGCGGGCGCCTTCGCCCACCCCCTTCACCAGTTCTGCAATGGCCTGCGGCTGGTCGCCGCGCGGCTCGAAATCTCCTGACAGTTTAAAGCGCATCGCGCGATACTACCGCGGCGTCACACCCTTACCACCCCGCTGTGGCCATCACAGAAAATATGCGGCCGCAAAGCGGCATATCAATGCTAGGGTTTAACCTTGATACAGCGCTCCAGAAACTCGTTATCCTTAACATCCAGCAGCCTGGCTGCGCGATAGAAGAGTGCCTGCTCCTTTTCTCCTGCCTTGTCATCGACAAGGGCAACAGCCCACAGATCCCTGAGCAGCTGTATGCGCTCGCGCATAGGCAACTCTCGCAACGCTTCTCCGGCTGCCGGCTTCTGCTTTACCGGGTCAAAGCTGTCGATTTTACTGCGCACCGTAGCACTGTCGAAATGATAGACATGCACAAGGATTTTCGTCAGCAGTTCAATTTCCCGCTCGTCAGTTTTCCCATCCAGCCACGCCATCTGCAGCAGAAGGTAAAGCACCTGCTCCTGTAGCTGCTCTCTGCTGAGCTGCGTGGATTGACTCTGACTGCTTCTGAATATGTCGAAAAACATTGGACTCTCCTCCGGTTGCGCTGTATCTGCCAAGATAGCCTGACACCCGATTCACAGCCAATGATAGTCTATTTAAGAGAAATCAGCACTTCACATAGTGCAGGAACTGGCTGATGCGCCCGGCACGCAGGCCGCGCTGCTCGAATTTGGTTTCCGGGCGATCTTCATCGCGTTCGATAAATCCGCCAACACCGGCAACATTTTTCAGACCCGGTGTCACATCGAGAATATCGCGCATCCACTCGGCCAGATCCGGCTTGTCGCTGGCCAGTTTGATAAAACCGCCCGGTTTCAGCCGGGAGACCATCAGTGCGGCAAAATCCTTCTGGATAATCCGCCGCTTGTGATGTTTCGCTTTCGGCCACGGATCGGGATGGTTGACGAACAGGCCGTCGAGCTGCTCTGCAGCAACCTGATGTTCCAGCACGTACTGCGCCGGCAGTTGCGTGATACGGGTGCGCTCAATCACACCTGCATCTTCCAGCCGCCCTACCGCCTTGGCCACGCCCGGCAGATAGATCTCCACCCCGACCAATGTCCAATCCGGGTGCGTTTGCGCCAGATGAACCAGAAAATCGCCATTGCCAAAACCGATCTCCATCACCACGGGTGAGCCTGCCGGAATAGCGGCATCGCTCAGTGTTTTTTCTTTCGACAAACCGATCAACGGCAGCCAGTGGAGCAGGCGCGCCTCCTGACCTGTGGTGACAAAGCCATTCTTGCGCCCGTGGGTACGCATCTCATGCTGGATAAACTGATCTCTGAATTCTTTTGAAAGTCGCATGCGGCCAATATTACGGCCCAAAGCGCATTAGCCAACCGGTAATAAGCAATTGCGCCGGAGCCGGGACCACCGGCATGCAATAAATCCATACCCGGCAAGATCATTTTACTCCCGATGAACCGGCTTTCGCCCTGTAACCATCGCACGAACCAGGTTTTCACGGTGCAACAGACTGGATACCGCCACGCCACCGAGGTGCAGCACTATCAACAAAAGCATGAAGCTCACACAGGCCTCATGCGCCTCTTCCCAGAAATCATCGCCTCTTCCTTGATACTTACCATGCTTCCAATCGTCAGCCTGAGCAGTCGGGATAGTGAGTGAGATAGTACTCACAGCCAGTGGTCCTTTACCCTCAGCCTCATATGCCTTGAGTCCGCTCCAGCTGGTCGCCATCAGACCGAGCAGCAACAGGATGACCATCAGGCCGCCAGCAGGATTATGGCCCGGATAATGTTTCGGATGCAGGGTAATCAGGCTTTTCAGGTAGTCTCTGATTGCGGCCGGACTATAGATAAAATCACTAAAGCGGGCATAGCAGCTGCCGATAAGCCCCCACACGAGTCTGTACACCAGCAGCGCAATAATCACATAACCGGCCCAGGCATGCAGTGTCTCTGTTTCTACTTCGCCGGTGATATAGGCGATGACAAAAAAGATCACCAGGCTCCAGTGGAACAGCCGTATACTGATGTCCCAGACCTTGATTGATGAAGTATCATGCATCATACCACCTCCTGTCGAACTATAACGACAGTCTGATAACTGCGACTGAACTCAAACTGAACAGATATGCATGGCAGTCGGATCAGCGGGTTTCAGCAGCCACGGTGGTTACGCAGCATACAGGCGTGTTAATGCAGGGTACGCGGATCAAGCAGCTTCACCCGTCTGGAGTCCAGCTCAATCTGCACAATCGTGCAACCGGCTGCCAAACCCGGATATTTTGTAGCGAACAGATACTGGGCAAATCTGGCCTGTTTCTCCGAATAATAAGGTCCATACAGGTTCATTTCAAAATTCAATCCATATCCGCACATAGTACACCATCCCTGGTACAAGCTCAGCTGCTGATCATCAGCAGGTTATACATTCATCTATCGGCAGGGAGCAGGCTAAATTTAGTATGCGGATTCAATGCGGCAGGGAGATATCATTTAAAAACTGATTATTTTATCCTGCGCAGGATCTTCTGCTGCGGCTACCCGCTATAGCATCTGTTACGAGAGCGTTATGACACTTTATCCACTGCAGCCATCCAGCTGCGCAGACGGGTGGCGATCTGATCACGCACGACGGTCAATTGCGGGAGCAACGCATCACGATCCCCTGCAGTCGCAGCGTTAAAGCCCCAGCAGCCCCTACTCTCCATTCCCGGCAGGGCCGGACAGTCGCGCTTGCGGGCCTCGCAGGAGGCGCTGGAATATTCGCAGATATTGATAATAAAATCGAAGGATTGCCCCTGAAACTGGGTCAGTGGCTTACTTGTCGCTCCTGTCGCATCAATATTCACCGCTTTGAGTACATCGACAGCCAGAGGATTGACCAGCGAAGGCGCGCTACCCGCACTCTGAGCTACAAATCGGCCACGTCCCATATGGTTAAGCAGATACTCAGCAATTTGCGAGCGCGTCGCATTATTTCGGGATAGAAAGAGAACCCGGATACTCATATTGCCTCCATCGCAGCGCCATTAGCTGCGCACATGACCGCAGAAGGCAGGCATTGTAATTGATCACCGCCCTCATTGTTGGCGCAATCTATATGCATAAAAAGCCGCAATTCAAGTGACAGCTGATTGCGACTACACCCCCCTCTGCTGCAGCTTTTGTAATCACATCCATACACAGCGAGCAGCACGAAACAGCTGCTTGCCGGAATCGGAGACTGACTGACATGCGGCAGAAAAAAACAGGCATCACCTTTCCGCTAAAAACATTGACTGATGACTACCAAAATACTGCATGCCGACAGCTCATCAAGCATGTAGCATGGGCATGCATACGATGCACATTAGCGCCGCAGCGGCGTTGAAATCAGGAGATAATATGTTACGCACAACCCTTTTACTGGCTCTGCTCAGCCTGCCTGCGATGACTGCAACAGCAGCCACCTACACCTATACCATTGATCACGGCACACCGGGTGTTATTGCCAGTGAATCAAAAATGGCACGGCTGGTTATTATTGCATCAGGCGATTGCAGCAATATCCCCTATGAAGTGATTGCCGATGGCGTTAAATCCCTGAGTGGCCATTTTGATCTGAAGAAAACGCTGTCACTGCCGCTGGATTTTACCACTGTCACCCTCTCCTGCGATAGCAAGGGTGTAAATGCCGCTATCGACAAGAAAAGCGAATCGATGTTTTAAGGCTGAGATGATGTTGTTGAGTACCACACCAACCATCGAAGGCCGGCCGATCAGCGCATACAGGGGTGTGATCGTGGGTGAAGCCATTCTGGGCACCAACATCTTCCGTGATATGTTCGCCGGCATCCGCGATATTGTCGGCGGCCGCTCCGCCGCTTATGAAAAAGAGCTGGCCAAATCCCGCGAGATTGCCTTTGCCGAGCTGAAAGAGCGTGCGGCGGAGCTCGGTGCCAATGCCATAGTCGGCATCGATATTGATTATGAGGTAGTCGGCAAGGATGGCAGCATGATGATGGTCAGCGTCAGCGGCACAGCTGTCATCCTGTCCTGAGCACAAACCATATACCGCAAAGGACGCGAAGGTACGCAAAGCAAAAGCATTGAACTTGTGATTTGCACTTTCTTTCAGGCCAGGCCCGCTGCGATAACGCATCCATACTGCACTGACCGAGGATACCTGCACGACTCAACGCTATAAGTTTTTCCTTGGCGTACCTTCGCGTACTTTGCGGTAAATCCTAGATCTGCCCTTTATAGAGCTTCTTCATCCTGTTGGTAATCATCTTGCGTTTGAGCGGGCTGAGGTAACTGATGAACAGCTTACCATCGAGGTGATCGAATTCATGTTGCAGGGCAACCGCCTGAAACCCGTCGAACTCCTGCTCATGCTGCACACCATGCTCATCAAACCAGCGCAGACGCACTGCCTCCGGCCGGCTCACATCACCATAGGTCTCGGGCACAGACAAGCACCCCTCCTCCCATGTTGCCAGCACATCTGATTTCCACAAAAATTCCGGGTTGATCCACACCTTCAGTTCGCGCTGCCCGCCCGGCAGTCCATCATCATGACGCACTTCCTTGTCACGCCACACCGTATCGGTAACCGCTACACGCAGCAGCACACCAATCTGCGGTGCCGCCAGCCCGACACCGGGAGCATCGTACATGGTATCCGCCATGTCCCTGATCAGCTGTTTCACCTCAGCGTCCAACGGAAAGGTGACCGGTCTGGAGACCTGCATCAGGCGCTCATCCGGATGAATCAAAATCTCACGTACAGCCACTAGAATGTCCCCCCGTCCCAGCCGAACATTGCCCGTTCGGGCGCGGCAAATTCAATATAGATACGGGCGGCATCCACGCCCAGCTCGCGCGACAACAGCGCACACAGTCGCAATGAAATCGCCTCTGTCTGTGTCGTATTCAGTCCCAGACTCTTGAGCTCGACAAAGGCCAGCGGAGCATCTGTTCCGGCAAACAGCATCGGAGAGGCATCAGAAATCTGTACCATCACATAGGCTTCAGGCTTTCCCAGCATAGCCGCCGTCTCGGATGAAGCGATGCGCAACAGCGTCTGCTTGTCGGCAATCTCGACGTTGGTATGAATGTGCAGATAAGGCATCAGAGCCCCTCTTTCGCAGCAGCTGCCTCACGCGCTCGTTTCGCCGCCTCTTCCCGCTCCAGATTCTTGCCGATACGCATGCGCTTGGTGGCGTAAAATCCCGCCCACCACAGACCTGCGCCTGCCACCAGTACAAATATAATCAGTGACCAATCCATTACGCACCCTCCACAGCGACCGCGGTCGCATTTACTCTAACTGCTTCAGCCCGGATCATTGCCAATTTGGCCGCATCCGATCGCGCTTTCAGCCGGCGGTTGATCAGATTAACACCGGCCAGAATAAAGCCGAGGGCAATAAAGGCACCGGGCGGCAGAATAAACATCAGCACATCCGGATAGGATTCACCGAACACGGCAAACCCGAACAGCTCACCCTGACCGAGCAACTCCCGCACTCCGCCGAGCAACAGCAGCGCAAAGGTAAAGCCCAGACCAACAGCCAGTGCATCCACAACCGCAGCCGAAACACTGTTTTTGCTGGCAAACGCTTCAGCACGGCCAAGGATGGCGCAGTTCACCACAATCAGCGGAATAAACAGACCGAGTATCATATACATATCATGCATCCACGCATTCATGGCCATACCTACCACCGTCACAAAGGCGGCGATAATCGTGATGTAAGCAGGGATGCGTACATTTTTCGGAATCACGCCGCGCACCAGTGAGACCACCAGATTGGAGCCGAGCAGCACCAGCAGTGTAGCCGCGCCCATCCAGAAACCGTTTTCAGCCGATGTGGTGACACCGAGCAGCGGACACATGCCCAGCAGCTGCACAAAAATCGTATTGTTATGCCAGAAACCATCAGCAAAGACTTCCTGCTTGTTCACTCGTCACCTCCTTCCGAACCATTACTGCCGGCTGTCTGAAGGGCTTTTGCCTCTCCGTTCAGACGAGCTACAATAGCAGCCCGGTTGTGCCGGTAAAACAGCAGTGCCGCCTTGACCGCCCTGACCACCGCCCGCGGTGTAATCGTGGCACCGGTAAACTGGTCAAAATCGCCGCCATCCTTTTTCACCTGCCAGCGCACATTATCCAGACTGCGGTCACGAAAACTGTCCAGCCACGGCTGATTGCCTACAATGCCGTCGCCCAGACCCGGGGTCTCTTTATGATCGGTAATGCGGATAGCCAGCACATGCCCGTCCGGATGCACACCAACCAGAATGCGGATCCGGCCTGAATAGCCATCCGGCGCAATGACCTCCCAGGCAAGGGCGGCCAGTGCCCCGTGTACTCTGGCCGGATAGATCGCCGTGCCCGCCACATTAACAACTTGAGCCTGCGGATCATTGCCATGTGCCGGCAGCACCTGTTCAAGTGCCCGGTGCAGAGCCTGCTTCTGTGCTTCCGCAATCGGCTCACGGGTAAGCATATCGGTCAACCCGAGCAGGATGGCGGCAATAGCCGCCACCACAAACAGGGCGAAAACCATACGCAACTGCTCACGATCAAAGCGCATTATTCCCGCCCGCTCTCATGGCCATACACACGCGGCCGGAAATAGTGGTCGATCAGCGGTACGGCACAGTTCATCAGCAGCACGGAAAACATCGCTCCCTCAGGATAGCCGCCAAAACTGCGGATACTCCATGTCAGAATACCGCAGCCGACACCGAACACGATCTGCCCAATCGGCGTAACCGGTGAAGAGACCGGGTCGGTGGCCATGAAAAAGGCACACAACATCAGGCCGCCGGCAAACAGATGGAACATCGGCGGCGCAAATTGATCCGGACTGATGCTGCTGAACAGGGCTGCCAATAGCGCCACCGTAGCCAGATAAGAGAATGGGATATGCCAGGTGATACTGTGTCTGGCCATCAGGAATATGCCGCCGAGCAACAGAGCCAGCACACTGGTTTCACCGATGCTGCCCGCCTCCTTGCCGAGAAAGGCATCCAGATAACTGTACTGATAACCACTGAGCGCTTCAGCTACAGGCACACCCAGCGTCCACTCTGTTTTGACATGACCAAGCGGCGAAGCCATCGAAATGGCATCCAGCCCCAGCTGCAGTGCATCGGGGCCGGCAAAAAAGAGCGTCAGGCAGGTAGAGAGATCATACAGATTGACCGGCGGTACAGCGAGTGACATCGGTGCCAGCCAGGTGGTCATCTGCAGTGGAAACGAGATCAGCAGAATCACGCGCGCCGACAGGGCCGGATTAAAGATATTGTAACCCAGACCGCCATAGACCTGCTTGCCGAGCACGATGGCAAATACACTGCCCACCACGGCCATCCACCACGGCGTCAGCGCCGGCAGCGTCAGTGCCAGCAACAGACCGGTCAGAGCAGCCGAGTTATCCAGCAGCGTCGTCAAGGACTTACCCATCAGCTTCAGGCAGATCGCCTCGGTAGCCAGACAGGCGAGCATACATACAACAATCAGCAGCACAGCCAGCCAGCCGAACAGATAAACACTGACCGCGGCCGCCGGCATCAGCGCCAGAATCACCGTCAGCATCATCGTGCGTATCGAATCGCCGCCATGTGCGTGGGGAGAAGAGAGCATCACCAGCATCAGTCTTTACTCTCCTGTTCCATCTTGCTGCTTTCTGCCGGCTCACTGGCGGGCGCGGATTCAGCTTCCACTTTTGGCGGGTGGGTCTTGCGCACACTGGAGCGACGGGCGGCACGCGCCTGCTTCTCCTGTTCGATACGCATATCGCGCGCTTCCGAGCGCACTCTGGATGCCTCGGCAAAGCCCTTTTCGCGCCGCTGCTGGGCAATCTGGCCTTTGCCGTAACGGAAATAGTGCACCAGTGGAATATTGGACGGGCATACATAAGAGCAGGCACCGCACTCGATACAGTCAAACAGGTTATAGGACTCGGCTTTGTCGAACTGATCGGAGCGGCACTGGTCGGCCAGCAGATTCGGCACCAATCCGGCCGGACAGGCCTCACTGCAATGGCCGCAACGGATACAGGCCTGCTCCTGCGTGTGCGCGCTCATAAATGAAGCTTCGCGCATGGCCAGCATGCCATTGGTCGATTTCACAACCGGCACGTCCGGATGCCGCAGCAGCTCACCCATCATCGGGCCGCCGTGCAGAATGCGTACACCGTCAAAATCTTCCAGCCCCTGTCTGGCAAACACATAGCGCATCGGTGTGCCGATACGCACGCGCAGATTCGCCGGCCGCGGCATGGCATCACCACTGACACTGACCATACGCTCGGTCAACGGCTGCCCCAGCACTACGGCCTGATAGAGGGCCCGCGTTGTGCCTACATTCTGACACAGTACACCGACATGCATCGGCAGTTTTCCGGCCGGCACTTCGCGACCGGTGAGTGAATAAATCAGCTGTTTTTCACTACCCTGCGGATAACGGGTTGGCAGCACCACCACACGCACATCATCCAGATCATCACGCGCATCCAGCGCCAGCTGTATCGCTTTGGCGGCATCCGGCTTGTTATCCTCAATAGCGATGATGGCCGAATCGGTCTTGACCATATGCATGATAATAGCCAGACCGGTCAGGATCTCATCGGCATATTCAACCATCAGACGATGATCGTTGGTCAACCACGGTTCACACTCGATACCGTTGAGTACCACTGTCTCTATGGGAAAGCGGCTATCCTGAACCAGCTTGATAAAGGTGGGGAAAACAGCGCCGCCGAGCCCCGCCAGACCGCACATACGGGCGCGCTCGCGCAACAGTGCAGGGTCCATACCGCGCCAGTCACTGATCGGCTCTATGCTGTCATCGGCAGCATCATCACCATCAGACTCGATAAATATGCTCGGAATGCCCATGCCGGAGGGGTGCGGTATGGCGTACTCCTCGATGCGCACCACACGACCGGAAGTCGGGGCATGCACAGGTACGGACACATAGCCTTCGGATTTGGCAATCTTCTGTCCGCGCAGCACATAATCACCCACCGCTACCAATGACGTGCAGGGGGCACCGATATGCATCTTCATCGGCAGAATATGGATTGGCGAAAGCGGGCATGGCTCACTGGCCAGCGCCGCTGAAATCTTGTGCTGTGCCGGATGGATACCACCGTCAAAGCTGTGCGCCATCATGCCCAGTCGCTGGGCCAGATTTCTAAGCATGGCCGGCATGATGCTCTCTCCTCTCGTGTCCGAGCTGCGAGCGGCGGGTCTTCGGCAGCGGCCATGACCAGTGCTCAATCAGCTCCGGCTTGACCAGCATATCAATACAATCCACCGGACATGGTTCCACGCAGAGCTCACAACCGGTGCAGTGGTCAGCCAGTATCGTGTGATACTGTTTGGGTGCACCAATAATTGCATCCACCGGACAGGCCTTGATGCACAGCGTGCAGCCGATGCACTCATCTTCCCGCACAAATGCCAGCATCGGTGCTGCGGCTTCCTGCTCAACCGCTTTCGGCTCAACACCCATCAGATCGGCAATGGCCAGCATCGTCCGCTCGCCGCCCGGCACACAGTGATTCACTTCGGCCTCAAGTGCAGCCACGGCAGTGGCATACGGTTTGCAGCCCGGATAGCCACACTGACCGCACTGGGTCTGCGGCAACAGATTATCGACCTTATCCACCATCGGATCGCCTTCAACATGAAACACCTGCTGGGCAATCGCCAATACGACACCGGCCAGCAAGGCAAACCCGCCCAGACTTAACAGGGCATAAAATAATCCTGTCATGGCGACTAGATTTTAACCAGGCCGGAAAAGCCCATGAAGGCCAGCGACATCATGCCAGCGGTGATAAGTGTCAGCGGCGAGCCCTTGAACAGGGCTGGCACAGGCGATACTTCCATACGCTCACGCAAACCCGAAAACAGTATCAGCACCAGCGCAAAACCGACCGCGGCACCGAAGCCGTACAGCGCCGAAGTCACAAAGGTCTGCTCCTGCTGCACATTCAGCAGCGCCACACCAAGCACGGCACAGTTGGTCGTAATCAACGGCAGGAAGATGCCCAGCGCCTGATACAACACAGGACTGGTTTTGTGGATCATCATCTCGATAAACTGGACGAGTGCCGCGATAATCAGAATAAAGAAGATTGTCTGCAGATACTCCAGCCCCAATGGCACGAGTATAAACTGCTGCACCAGCCACGAGCAGACGCTGGCCAGCGTCATGACAAACATCACGGCAAATGACATGCCTACGGCCGTCTCGACCTTGCCGGATGTACCGAGAAACGGGCAAATGCCGAGAAACTTGGTCAACACAAAGTTATTCACCAGCACAGCAGAGAGTAAAATAAGGGCTATTTCAGTCATGGCGCGGAAGTATATGCACAGTCAGCTATCGCGTACACCTGCATAAACCCACACTTTTTCCGAACAGGGATGATAACGATGACAGATCGTGCCTGATATCGCATGATTGCCCGCATGAACAAACCACAGGAAACATCACTGCTGAGCTTCCCCTGCCGTTTTCCGGTCAAGGTGATGGGCAACAACAATGATCACTTCTTGCGCGACATCGTCGCTATTGCGCGGTCGCATTTCGCAGAGCTGGAAGAAGCGGATATCAGCTCGACTGCGAGCAGAACAGCAAAATATCTGTCGGTCAGTGTCACCGTCACCATCGAGAGCCGGGAAGAGCTGGACAATCTCTACCGCGCCTTCAACGCCCACCCCGATGTCCGCATGGTGCTTTAACAGCACCGCAAACACTGACCACAGTGGCGTTAGCGACGCCCGGCTACCCTGCGGTGAAAATATTATCTGTTTTGTTTCCAGCCGGAGAGGAAGTCCATGATCGCCTCCAGCGCCTCATGCTTTTTCATGTCGGCACGCGGCAGGGTGAAATCGGCACACTGCGCGTATAGTGGATAACGAATATCGGCCAGCTGCTGCAAGCGCGCCAGCGTATCGCCTGCTGCAATCAGCGGCCGGTTACGATCGCCATCAATCCGCTCAGCCAGGAACTCCGGTGAAGCCTTCAACCAGATAACCGGCGGATGCGCATGCAGTAGCGCCCGATTCTCTTCACGCATAACAATGCCGCCGCCGCTTGCGATCACGGCCTTCTTGCCCAGTACTGCGCGCAGCGCTGCGCTCTCCATCTCCCGAAAAGCTTCCTCGCCCTCAGTTGCGAATATTTCCGGAATAGTCATGCCCGCCTGTTTGACAATATAATCGTCCAGATCGATCAACTTCAGCTTCAGTCTCCTGGCCAGTCGCCGACCGATACTGCTTTTTCCCGAGCCCATCAATCCGATCAATACCGGAGAAACTCCCTTGATTCTGCTCACCGCTCCCCCTCCGTCTGCCGCTATGTTCCGCAGAAACGGAAGCTGACTACTCCATACACGCTGCGCAAGAAGGCGTGCTGCAAGATCAGTCTGTTACAGCCGGACAGTTCAATTTCCGGATACTGGCGCTGTACATGCGCAAAGACTATTGAGCCACTTGCAAAAGCCTGAGTAAAATTGAATGTCAGCGCCTGAGCCGTTGGATTAATCGTTTTAATTATCGCTCTCCCTGCGGGTTTCTCCA